>NZ_JBHVQU010000063.1:14496-22960 GCF_042886655.1 Peribacillus sp. NPDC058002
GCCGTCGATACACCTATTAATCCGGAGGCCGTCGATACACCTATTAATCCGGGAGCCGTCGATACACCTATTAATCCGGGAGCCGTCGATACACCTATTAATCCGGGAGCCGTCGATACACCTAATAACCCGGAGGCCGTCGATACACCTATTAATCCGGAGGCCGTCGATACACCTATTAATCCGGGAGGAACTAGGAAACCGAAAGACCCATCTTCTTTTAACAAACTTACTGGTGCATATAAGTTAACCTATTTTTACAAAAGAAATTACCGGATTAATAAGACAAAAAAAGAGTTATCAGATATTGAATATAAAGATTTTTCAATTACTTCCATGTACCTCATTCGAAGTTTATTAGAATCTTATGTTAATGAATATATAGACTTATTCACAGCTTTACCCAGGGAACATGAATTTAAGATGAAAGGAATAGCCGGAACCAGGGAAAAAAGAAAAGGTAAAGAGTTGCAAGATTTAATCTATAATCACATTAAAAATCATCTAAAGGAAACTATTAGAGATTCCGAAACTTCGGATTTAATTGAAGTAACTTTCTCAAAAAGTAATAATATTTCCGCTACTAAAATTCTTAATTATTATATTCACTCAAGCACCAATTACCCTAGTAGAGACGAAGTTTTAAGTGCATGGAGTAAGATATCACAGATACTAAACACGTTAGATAAGCTACTAGGAGAAATTTCTGGCCAAAAGTAACTTATTTTTTGTATAATAAGGCCAGGAGATGATTTTATTGAGTAATCCTTCACCTTTAAGGTATCCTGGTGGTAAAAATAAAACTTATGATTATGTTAAGCAATTAATTTTACAAAATAATTGTACTACCTATATTGAACCCTTTGCGGGTGGTGCTGCTGTAGCTATAAATTTATTATTAGAGGGAATAGTAAAAAAGACTATCATTAATGACTATGACAGATCCATCTATGCACTCTGGTATTCAATTTTAAACCATCCAAAAGAATTAATTAACCTAATTATCGATACAGAAATAACAATCGACGAGTGGCATTTACAAAAAGAGGTTCAAAAAAATAAAGCAACTGCTTCATTATTGTCATTAGGTTTTTCTACCCTGTTTTTAAATCGTACTAATCGTTCTGGGATTATTAAAGCTGGCATAATAGGTGGGAAAAATCAAAATGGTTTATACCCCATGGATTGTCGCTTTCCAAAAGAAAAATTAGTAGAAAAAATCAACTCGATATCAAATTTGAAAAATCAAATTGAATTATACAATTTGGATGCACTTGATTTTATTGACCAGGTGATTAAAAAAACAAGAAAATCATTTACGTTTTTCGATCCACCTTATTACAATAAAGGACCAAGTTTGTATACAAACTTTTATGAGAACAAAGATCACCTTGAACTTTCGAAAAAGATTCAAAATGATTTAAAAAACAGGAAATGGATAGTTACCTATGACAATGCATTGGAAATTAAAGAAATGTACAGTAATTTAGATTTTCTAGAATATTACTTGAATTATTCGGTTCAAGATAAGAAAAAAGGAATAGAGTATATGTTTTTTTCAAGTAATACTAAAACTGTCAATCCTGATAAATACCTTACCATCTCTGACCCTTTACTCTCATTAACTTATGAATAAAAAGGTAATCCAAATAGGATTACCTTTTTACATTAGGTCAACATGAACTAGTTTAAGAAGGATAAACCTATAATTAAGGATGATTTGCCATTATAAAAACCACTTTTTTTAGTGGGTAAATTTATTCTCTATACCTATTAGACCATTATCTATTGGCCTTGTAAGTATGGTTTTCTAAAATTAACATTAAGGTGTTTAGACAACACCTTAGTAAAAAACATGACAAGTGACAAGAACAAATATAGGTGAAATAAAAAAAGTTGATTCACGCGGCTTCTAATTCATATATATATTCTTGTCGTCCGACATAGGAAGACGAGGGCTTATAGAAAGAGTATGCCCTTGTTTTTCGCTTTTTATTAAGCTGAATGCAAATCATTGAAAGTCGATAAACTGAGCATCTATCATTTTTTTAATACCCTTGCTTTCAAGTATTATATTCTCTGGATAACCACTAAAAATATAAAAAAATGATTCCGAGATATACCCTCGGGATCGAATAATACTTTCCAAGTACGCTTCCATCTCTGTACCCTTCGCAATATCTTTCAAGGTGCTGATTGTTTGGCTATGTACTTGACCAAATGAAGCATCTAATCTTTCATAGTATTCTTCAATTGGCGCCTTAGTTTTTCCATTTTTTTCGTACGCCCATACCCTTAGTTTTTCTGATGAATCCAAGACTTCATATACCGTATTTAATGAAATAATACGAGGTAATACTTCTGCAATATTTCTACAAGAAAAATTCCCCTCCAACACTTCCGAAATATATAAAAAGAATCTTTTAGTAAGGAGTGCGTTATGTCTTACATTCACTGGTATCAACGTCCCCAAAACGGCAAGTGCTCCAGCGTTTAAAAATGCATCACTAACTGTATAGGCCCCTCTTCCTTTTGGGGCTACATGACAAGCACTAAGTATTATTATTGGCGGGACGCTGATCTTACTGTTTGGTATCCAAAATTGATTTCCTACGGACAATCCTGCAAAGTCTTTTCCTTTATATTCCCCATGTGCAGAAATCACCAAAATATCAATATCAGTTGAATCGGTTAATAGCGCTTCAATACCCTTTATGGAGTCTACCTCTTTATACTGAACTTCAATCAGTTCACTTTTTCCACAAGTATCAATAACCATTTTCCAGCCAATATCCGAGGCTCTTCTTATCGGATCATCTGGAGATAGACATTCAACAATTAATACCTTAAAACCTCTTCCGGACCCTATGTAATATTCTGGCGGACGAGTTATCCCGTATAAAAATGTATCTGTGAGCGGTGTTAATGGACGGTATGAAATAGGTACTAGCGAACAAATTGGATCGCTAAATCCTGGCAGAATAGCTAATCCTATTGGGAAATCGGTAAATGCAATTATTTCAGAGCAACCTGAAATATAATCTTGAAGATTGCTTATCCCAAGATGACCTTTTAACGCTCTTCCAAATCCCCTTAGTGACTCCCACACAAATTTGCTTTTGGGATGGTCCTCATGGAAATGTTCTTCTAAGAAGTACAATTTTCTGAAAATGCTCTTATTTAGAGGTCTACCTTCCAGCCAGACTCCTCCAAGAGCAATTGCGCGTTGTAAGCCAAGAAAGTTTATCAATTCCTTTTCTTCCGGGGTTGTTTCGTCCTCCCTCTTGGTTAAACCATATGCCCCACCTTTTGATGGAGTGCCTGGTAAGGTAATGATAAAGGGAAACCCAGTAGCAAATTGCGCTTTCTCAACTTCATGAAGTAGTTCCATCTGATCAGGCTTGTTTCCTTGAGAACTGTGCCTTTCAAGAACATTCAGATAAGCAATTTGTCTCTGTGTGACATTTGCTCTAACTAGGAAGGTATAGTTATTTTTTTCTAATATTTTAAGCACTTTTCTTGTATCTAAGGTCATATTTGTTAAGAAGGTAATTGGCAAAGCCGATCTTTCTAATTCTGTAAATAACCGTGGAGTTACATCCAATAAATCTTCGTCTGCTTTTAAGTTTATAACTTTTTGACCAATACTACTCCACTGTTCACTTAGCAGTGTTGAGGTTAGACTTGAAGAATTAATGCAACCTAAATAAGAAGAATGTTCTTTACTTAGTCTACATGCTTCTTCATAGCAAGAATCTTCGCTCAGAAATAAGGTAGGAGGGAAATTCCTAAGATTTTCTAATTCAACCTCAGATGGTTCGGAGGAGATTAAAATAATATTGTGTTGTAAATGAATTGTTTCACCCGAAGGAGTTCTATATATTACATCTAAACCACTTCGCGGAAGATGCAAACAGTACCACAGTACAGGTAATAAATCTCTATGGCGCGCACTATAAATGTGTTTTTGAAAATTTACCGTTATTTCTTTTTTAATATCCATTACTACGTAATAATTTAGTCTTATTCCATCGAGAACTCTTTGCTCTTCTGAATTCAAGTTAAAGTTCATGCTATGCAATTTCCTTTCTAATCAATTGGTGGGAACTCTATAAACATTGGTACTACTTTTTTCTCTTCATTAATTCCATACTTTCCTAGTCTACAGTAATTACCGAGCTCGGAAAAGTACGGCTGTTCTCGACCAAGAACATATATAAGAACATGCTCATAGACCTTTGACTGTCTACTTAATTCTTTCTTTCTATAAAAATAACAGCTTATTAGATAGCTATTCTAGGGCTTTGGAAAACTTCCTCTACAAACCTGCCCCCTTTAGTTAACAAGAAAATCAACAATAGCGCCTTAAATTAAATAAAGATAGAGCAGGAATATTCATGCTCTTTATTAAAAGCACCCTTAAGGTGCTTAATAATTTATTTCCCAAAATATTATAATACTTAGGATTTTTGTATCTATTTTCGTTATAAAAATATAACCCTAAGTCTCCAAAAGAATGAATTTTATCGTCACCATTCAATACCCTAATAGAACTTAATAAACGAATCATTAGATATAAAGTCTGTTCTTCACCTAAAGAAAGAAGTAAAAGATTTTCTCTCACCAAAGGATCTAATACAGCTAATCTAACAATATCTTCATTCCAATTTGAAGGTTTACCAACAGTCTCCTTCTCTACTCGCATAGCAATTGTATTATCGAAAAGATTCATCAATTCTTCAAACTCAATATCTACATCCTTACTAATAAAGTTATATCCATTTATGAAGGTGATCAGCAATGACTGAAGAAAACTACAACGTCTATAACACATCCATTGTTTACGACTACAAAGACCATCCTAATATCAAGAGTGGCCGATGTGATAACTGTGGTAATGCTCAGTTTAAAATTTCTGTTAAGGGCTTTATCTATATTCGTGAGTGTCGCAATTGTGGGATGAACAAAAGTATCTGATCCTGTTGATGGGTCGTTTTTTATTCCCCCCCTTACTCTGCCTCCAACCTTCTTATACGTATCACGCTCCTTGCCCATGATATTCCCAATCGCCATGGCTTAATTCTTCTTTCCTCTTAGGCTTGGGTTCAGGTTTACTCTATTTGCTGGCCTCTCTAAGTTGAATGAATTTCTGAATATCCGATTTAGATTAATGGTCAGCAAACTTCATCGAACTCACCTTTCTTTCTCCATAATAAAAAGCACTCTGTTTTGAGCGCTTTGTTTTTACTGTTTGGTTATTTTCACATTGGTATAATCCACATCAAAATAATTTGGATATCCACATTCTTGTTTAGGACAATAAACTTTTAGACTCTTTGGTGTTTTATCTTCATTAGCTGTCACTAATGTAGCACCTTCCTTATTTCTAAAATTCGGTCTTTTATAAACCTTGTATTCATCATCTTGGTAAAAGTAATACCACATAAAGTCATACTTACAATCTTGACAAGTAGTCTCCCCTTCAATTAACATGCAAACACCTCCTTCTGTCCTACACATTCGACAAAAGAAGATAAATTCCTTCAAAATAAAAGCACCCAATCAATGAGTACTCTTTATATTTTTTAGCTGCCAACAACGCCTGGATCAAGATATTTGTTCCCAACTGTACCTGGATCTAACATGTTATTTTTCTCCTTTATTAGTTTCTAAATGCCCTAGCCCTTCATATTATCAAAAATGTTATTAAAACTTTCGCCTTCAGCAAATGACATTTTATATTCTTCGAATTCCTCATATTCTATTCTTTTTCTATTTTCTTTACTAAAAAGCTCTTGAATTATTGTATCCCATATAATTTTTTCCTTCTTAGTTAGTACTAAATAGGCGTCGCTTATGCCACAAGAAAACCAGTGAATATGAGGGACATCACGAATCATTTGGGGATCTGGTGGCCATTGTAGCGGACTTACATTTCGACTCGGTTATTGATCATTTGCTGCATAACACCAAAGGGAATTTGTTTTCGATAAATGAATTGTCTCGAATGGGAGAACTTCGGAATGGCCGGTCAATCCGTGTAGCATTCAACAATAAAAAAATGTCGGAGGTTGGCAGAGAACAACACGATTTATCCGAACCGTTCACAGGCGGCGCGTTCGATATTTTGGTAGAAAAGTTCCAGATAACCTAATCGAGCGTGAGCTTATCTCGCAACAACTCGGAGAACTTGCATTCCAAGCCCATTTTAATGAGATCCCCGAAGTCCAGCAACAATTTACCGCTCTCTATCATGGAAAAGAAGCAGAATTCAAAGATGCGCTTCTCGAAGCTCGGGATCGATTCGACAAGCTGATGGTGAATGCATGGAGTCACACCTCCAAAGAAAACCTGCATTACGGGATTGTCCTTCAAAACATCTTAAATGCTGACCAGCATTTGTACGAAGGCAAATACAAGCAGACAATCCACAGATTTTTTGATTGGAGAGAGATTACAACGGAGACAGCCTTAGAGACTCCACATCTTGAAACGCATCTTGTGGATGAACTTATAAGAGTATAAACATGAATAGCAGTATTCATAAATTCCTTTAGCTCTATCTAAAGCATCAGTAAGTACTACATCAGGATTTCTTCGATAAATTTGTTGTAATGACTTAAATTCAAATGGAACCTAAAGTTGCAAGAGATTACATTCAAAAAATAAGATAAAGATAAATGAAATTTAAAGAGATTTGGAATTTACGTAATGGGTTCTCTTTTCAGAGAAAAAGTTACATTTTATTCATTTAATAATCATTATTTGCGTTTACTTATACTCTACTATTCTCCACAAACACATTCTTTATATGCCACTTAAAATAAGGTTTTATGTTTAGATCGACGAAAATAGAAACCTGTCACTTACACCAAAACAAGACTTTCTAAAATTGTTTTCCTGATATTCTTTCTACAAGCAAATTAATTAATTTTTATTTTATGGGTATTGGTTCATTTATTTGATTCTAGGGCCTTTGAGAAACATTGATATTCGAACTAGAAATTCCTTAACATTAGCCAATAAATCATTGCTTAATTCAAAATCACTTTATTATGGACGATAGTTTTTGCTCTACCCACTTACTCATACTGATTCCTTCTTGTTCAGCTAACTCCGTAATACTTTCTAATAAATCGATAGGTAATTCAAAGCTAGTTTTTCTATATGGACTACGTAATATTAAAGTATTTTCTTCATGGTGCATTTCTCCATTGATTAAATACGGTAAGATATCAGCAATACTAAACACCTCAGATTTTAACGGCTTTTCCCCTGCCTTGATGTAGAGTAAAACTGAATCACTTTGTTCTCTAAGTCGAATGTTTTCCATTCCCCAAATTTCATATAAATAATCCATGAAGGGATAAAATACAACTTCATTTTTTGGTACCTGAAGCTCAACATAGCCTTTATAATCCAAAGTGGATTGGTGGATCGAGTATGATGGCTTTAAAGTATAAGTTTTCATTCCTTCTTCATATGTCAACCACTTTTGGATATTGGGTAGGTAGAAACCAAATACATTTTCTTCATTACGAACCACACGTGCCTCGGGTATTTTAGACGAATGAAATCTTTGATACAAAGCAATGTCATTTTTTGTATCATAATATTCATATTTTTTAGGTCGTTGTGTTTCAGTTGGATTGAGTGATTTCTCTGCTTCCTGATAGGCTGCTTCCGAAATGACATACGTGATTCTTTCATCCCCATACGGGACGGCTTCAGCTTTTATTGAACCATCTTGAATATACTTATAAATACTTTGAACAGATAATCCCAATCTCTTTGCAACCTCATTAGGACTCATGCCAGTAGGTAAAGATTGTTTTTCATATACTAATCGATCCACTTCCGCTTTTTCATAACGGGCATCTTTATGTATTCGATGGGGATCCAGAATTTTAATAATTTTCTTCTGCTTTCCATAATGGTAAACCGTGGCCTTGGATACTCCGAGTAAATCAGCTACTTCTCTTTGTGTATACCATTCCACTTTATCCCCCTCCCACCCTTCTTGTTTATCCGTTCCTGTTATGGGAACATGCCATTGGTTCCCATTCGTCAATTCCTCATGATACAAGACAGCTTCCTCCTGGCCAAATTTTACACGATATTGGAGACGGGGGTGTTCGATCACTTCCAAAATCATGCCTTCTTTTTTTTCAAATTGTTTAAAGTAGTAAAAACTCTCTGGGTCTTCTTCTTCCGTACATGTTGGGAGAACATAAACCGTTTCCCCCATTTCATAAGAGGCAGTCTGCGTGTTTTTTTCATGGTTTAGTTTATTCATTATTTGTCTCTTCACCTTTTATCTTTTAGTGTTATATGTCTATCCATCTTAGGATTAACTATTTAATTCATATATCTATTATAATACATAGTAATATATTAAATAAGTGTATTTTAAATTCCTCATATATATTAATTATAGATATAATATATTAATCCAGTAATATTA
>NZ_JBHVQU010000064.1:0-22921 GCF_042886655.1 Peribacillus sp. NPDC058002
GGTACAATAGTGAGTTATCAAAAAATTGGTAGACCTAAAAACCTTTATGAGTGGGTATGAATTTACTATATGAGCATAATCTTGAGTCGTGGCTGTAACTAAGTTCACAAAGACTAGAGTTATGCTTTTTCTTTTTTTTCTTTTTTTTCTATTTTATAAGAAAAAAAGTGTAGATATAATTCTGTTAATTAGAAGATTTGATTATTAATATAGTTGTTTGAAATTTAAATAATGTTAAATTTTCTGAAAATAAAATGAAAGGGCTTTCAGCGATAGAGAGAATTATGTAAGGTAGTATGTTTAAAAAGTATCTTTATTCAACTATTTAGTAGATAGAAAGAAAAGAAAAGAAAAAGGGGACATTTAATGAAAAAATTAAGTTTAGCTAGCCAAATTTTCATTGGTTTAATTTTTGGGATTATCGTTGGCACCATTTTTTATGGTAATGAGACAGCCCAAAACTTTTTACAGCCATTCGGAGACATTTTCCTACGAATGATTAAAATGATTGTTGTGCCAATCATTGTATCAAGCCTTATCGTTGCGGTTGCCGGTGTAGGTGATTTGAAAGCGGTAGGTAAACTAGGTGCTAAATCATTATCATACTTTGTTGTGGTAACGATGATTGCGATTGTTGTTGGTTTAATTTCCGCGAATATCATCCAGCCTGGTGCTGGTGTGAATATGAATAATCTGGAACAAACTGATATATCCACTTATGTTGATACAGCCGAAACCAAGCAGCATGAATCGTTCGTAGATACACTTGTACACATTGTGCCATCCAATCCAGTCAAGGCCATGGTAGAAGGCGATATGCTAGCGATCATTTTCTTCTCCGTGTTGTTTGGACTTAGTATTGCGGCCATCGGTGAAAAGGGTAAACCAGTATTCCGTTTCTTCCAAGGTACAGCTGAAGGAATGTTCTACCTAACTAACATGGTCATGAAATTCGCTCCTATCGGTGTATTTGCACTAATCGGTGTGACGATCTCCAAGTTCGGTTTGGAATCTTTAATTCCGTTAGGAAAGTTAGCGCTTTCTGTTTACGGAACAATGATTTTCTTTGTAATTGTCATTCTTGGCATTATTGCAAAATTTGTCGGATTCAATATCTTTACGTTGATTAAACTTCTAAAAGAAGAATTGATTCTTGCTTTCTCTACTGCAAGTTCAGAAGCGGTTCTTCCGAAAATCATGGAAAAAATGGAGAAAGCGGGATGTCCGAAACATATTGCTACATTTGTTATTCCGACTGGATACTCCTTTAACCTTGATGGCTCAACATTATACCAAGCGTTAGCGGCTATCTTCATCGCTCAAATGTACGGCATCGATTTAAGTGTGTATGAGCAAATTACGCTAATGCTAGTGCTAATGATCACGTCCAAAGGGATTGCCGGTGTACCAGGTGTATCTTTCGTAGTTCTTTTAGCGACATTGGGAACTGTCGGCATTCCTATTGAGGGCCTAGCATTTATTGCTGGTATCGACCGTATTCTTGATATGGGACGGACAGTAGTAAACGTTATTGGTAATTCACTTGCGGCAATCGTTATCTCAAAATGGGAAGGTCAATTTAATAAAAGAGAAATAGTAAACAGTATGAATAATTTAAATGAAGAAATTTCATAATATTTATAATTTACGTTCTTTTTTCGGATCTATAGATTAAATTAAATATTTTTTTAAGGGGGAGAAATTTTTGAAGTATCTAATAAGATTTACTTTAGTTATTTTTAGTTTTTTTTGCTTGATTACACCAGCATTTGCTAGCGTGCCTGGAGTAGATAAATCAATGAAAAAAGGAGCAACAAAAGGTATAGTTTCAGTTTCTCATCCATTAGCTGCTGAAGCCGGTAAAAGGATTTTAGAGCAAGGGGGAAATGCAGTTGATGCAGCTGCAGCTATTCAGTTATCTTTAAATGTTGTTGAGCCAATGATGTCTGGAATTGGCGGCGGTGGTTTTATGATGGTTTACAATAAAGATAAAAAGAAAATAACAATGATTGACAGTCGAGAAATGGCGCCTCAGAATGTAAAACCTGACTTATTTTTAGATAAAAGCGGCAAGCCCATTCCTTTTAGTGAACGTCATACAACTGGAAAAGCAGTAGCTGTTCCAGGAACACTAAAGGGAGTTGAAACAGCTCTTAATAAATATGGAACTATGAAACTATCTCAAGTTATTGATCCTGCCATTCAACAAGCTGAGAAAGGTGTTAAGGTCAACTGGGCTACGGCTCAATATATCGACGAAAATAAAGAAAAACTTCAGAAATATCAAACAGCAGCAGACGTATTTGTTCCGCATGGTAAACAATTAAAGGAAGGAGATATCCTTGTTCAACCGGATCTAGCAAAGACCCTTAAATTAATTCAAGCAAAAGGACCCAAAGCATTCTATACAGGTAAAATTGGAAAAGCTCTTGTAAAAGAAGTTCAAAAACGTGGTGGAACAATGACAGAGCAAGATTTAAAAAACTATGTGGCCAAAGAACGAAAACCTATTGAGTCAAATTATCGAGGCTTTAAAGTTGTAAGTGCTGCTCCACCAAGTTCTGGCGGTTTAACTGTTCAACAAATACTAAAGTTAATGGAAGGTTATGATGTGCAAAAAATGGGGGTTAATTCGCCCGAATATCTCCAACATTTAACCGAAGCGATGCACTTAGCTTATGCTGATAGAGCAGCTTATGTGGCAGATGAAGATTTTTATGATGTGCCAACAAAAGGACTTTTAGATGAAAAATATATAGAAGAAAGAAGAAAGCTTATTAATCCAGAGAAGGCTACTGCTGATGTAAAAGAAGGAGATCCATGGAAATATGAAGGCAAGAAATCCTCTTCTCAAGTGACAGTAAAAGAAGAACATCCTATTGGACAAACAACTCACTTTTCTGTTATAGATAAATGGGGAAATATGGTTTCTTATACAACAACTATTGAACAAGTGTTCGGATCTGGTATCATGGTTCCCGGTTATGGATTTATGTTAAATAATGAGATGACAGATTTTGATGCTACACCAGGTGGTGTTAACCAAGTAGAGCCAACGAAACGCCCAAGAAGCAGCATATCTCCAACCATTCTTCTAAAGGACGAGAAACCTTTTATGGCTATTGGTTCTCCGGGGGGACCCACTATTATTGCATCAGTAGTTGAAACAATTATAAATGTTATTGACCATAATATGCCAATACAAAAAGCGATTTTAACGCCTCGTATTTACTCAGCAGGCTATCCAACTATTAGGTGGGAACCGGGAATTGATCAAAATACGAGATTAGAATTAATGGCAAAAGGAAATGTATTCGAAGAAAAGCCTGAAAATATCGGGAATGTACAGGCAGCTATCTTTGATTACGAAACTGGAAAAATGTACGGAGGAGCAGACAATACCAGAGAGGGGACTGTTTTAGGTGTAGATGGAATATCTTATACATCTAAAAAGCCAAAAGAAATAAAAGAGGAGGAAAAAGGACCTTTCACCTTTAAAGTAAACGGTTATGTTTACCCTTACCAAGCTAATCAGATGAAGATAATAGATGGAAAACCATACATTCAATCAGATAAATTATTACTTGGTCTAGGTGTTATTTACTCAAGGGATTTAAAGACATATAAGACAAATAAAAATTCTTATTTATCTGTTATAAAAACGGCAAAGGCATTAGGTTATAAGGTAGATTGGAATGAGAAGGATAAAGTTATACTTTTAGAAAAGGACTTGTCTAATTATGACAATCCAAATGATGATGAAGACGGTGATATTATTACAAACTAATAATTGGTTCTAATGCGAAAGACATTTTTGGGAATTACAGCATGTCATCTTTATTGTATAGAAATAATTAGTAAAAAGGGTTCTGGTGCAAATACTGTATTTGTTTAAAAAAGGCATATAGATTATTAACTGAGTGATATTATCCCATCTAAGTAGACTGCAATTTTATTAACTGGCATTACTTTTGCAGTAACACAATTCTTAAGCTCTAACTTTCTGGGACCGGAACTTCCGGATATTTTAAAGGGGTGAAACCGAAGGCAAAAGAAAAGAAGCCTTTGGATGCTGCTCTTGTGTTGCAAGATGATGGATCCATTGGATTTGAATTTGCTAAAAGCAAAATAACAAACTTAAAATCCCTATCACATAGATAGGGGTTTTTTGCTGTTGCTTATATATATTCAACGAAAGACGGAATGAGTAGCTTAACCGTACTATAATAAATAATGGATACTATGTTCAATATTACAATTATTGGTTCAATTCTTGTTTTATGTCTAAAAGTTAGTCTGTAATTTATAGTATAAAAGATTTAAGACTTATAGACAGAGGATGATACATATTGTTAATTAGTTATGCGAGGGTTTCGACTACTGGCCAAGATTTAGTAACGCAAAAGGAAATATTAACGATAACACGATTTTGGTTATTTTGTATCCAAAATAATGGGAAGTCTATCAGTTCAAAGGAACCAAAAAGGAGTTGGCCCCGTAAGGCCAACCCCTTGCAAACCGTCATTTTATTGTAAGCGTTACAGAATTATAGTTTTTCCCGTTACCAAGTGGATTGTAGTTTTTTTCAATGTTTCCTGCGGCGTCCACAGTGAAATAATTGATGGTTGTTGTCTTTTCAATTTTTAATGTTTCTGCAAATTCACGGGTGCCGCTTAATTTAATTTTAGCTGATTGGAAGGTAGGGCGGCTGCCGTCAAGCGTATAATAAATGGTTGCTGGCTCACTTGTTTCAATCTTAACATCAACCGGACCTGTGTATTTACCGTTTCCAGGTGTAGCTTTTGAGGAAGGCGGCTGATGGTCTTTTGCACTGTTGTAGGCTACTTTAATTAAGCCAATCAACCCATTGGCAAATTCCATTGCTTCTTCATGACCTTCTACAAAGGCTGGCTGGAATCCAACTGCCTGCCATCTTTTTGTATCCTTATTCCATAAATCTGCCCCTACTTCGAAGTTCCAGGCATAAATCCCCTTTTCATACCATAGGTAGTCCGCAGAGTTACCTGCAGCAGAATATAGTACGTCAGGAATTGGACCTGTACGGCTAGGTAGAATGACCGTTCCGCGGTGGTCTTGAATATCATTCAAGATGTTATCAGAAGCTGCCCAGTAAAACGCTTCTTCACCAGCTGATGGGCGTGGCAGTGTTGTACGTTTTGAATCGTAAGCACCAGGGGACCACATGAAGTAGCCGCCATAACTATGAATATTCATTGCAAACTTAATATTTGGGTTTTTGTCAGCAAGCCAGACTAGGTTTCTTCCTTCAGGCTCAGAGTTTTCAGCTGGTCCAGCGTAAGTGTCTCCCGTACAACTTGTACCTCCGCCAATATAGCCATCAAAAACGGATCCAACAGAATGGTTGCGGTTAAGGTCAACTCCCCAATTATTACGGTACCCAGGGTCAGAGGCAGTGGGACCACAGTGATTGGTCATATTCTTACGCTGCATATTGTAATCATTGAAGCTGTAATTGGCACCATCAGGGTTTACTGAAGGTACAAGGAATATATCAAGATTATCGACAAGCTTTCTTGTCTCACTATCTTGACTATAGTTTCGCAGTAGTCTTTCCGCCGTTTCGATTGTTACGAGTGGGGTCACCCATTCACGGGCATGCTCCTGAGCATATCCAAGAACACCTGGTTTAGAACCGTCACGATGCTTGCCGATTCGGATCGCTTTTACTGTAAAAGGATCACGGGAAACGTCTGCCCCTGCCTTCAAGCCGTCAGTTAATATCGCAGCATTCGTAGTTGGTGCGACAACACCAGCACCAGCATTACCGCGGTATGTAGTCGCAGTGACAAGTTGGCCAGCATTCTCATTCAGTGCTTTAACCACTTGTGCGGCAGTACTTGTTGCCTTTCCGGACGAATCAGTAGCTAAATCTACTAAAATCTTGGTACCATCCACAGTCACTTTTAGTGGTGAATTATTGGTTCCCGGATTCTTGAATTCTACCGATACATCATTCCCGCCTTCATGCCCCCATGCTTTTGAGGAAACAACAACTGCGGGATTGGTCGTGCCGCCGATAGTTGCTTGGGCAAGCCGTCTGTAACCATTTGTTTTATTTGGCATATCAATGATTTCTACCAAGTTGGGAAATTCTTTTGCAAGTTTTTCGGCACGTCCATATAATTCATTTGGTGCCATATAGTGGTCAACAAAATCGGTAACATAATCTGTTTTTGGATGTTTCGGCTCTTTCCCTAACCATTCAGTAATGGTGCTCGTAGCTGTTCCTCCAAGATTACTTTCAATTTTAACAGATGAAGGAATGGCGCTAACCGGTAGAAGCAAATAGTGATATAAATATTCACTGTAGTCTACCAATCTAGAAAGTGTAGCAGATTTTTCCTCACCGTTCTCGGTCCAAGTTGCTTTAAGTGCTGTGCTAGCAGTCGCACCGGCGCTTGATTTCACTTCGAGATATAGGAAGGTTCCTGATTGATTGGTAAAATGGTTTGCCCTAAGGACTTTAAGTGTATCCTCGGAAGCTGCCAGACTGGCTTGCATCCGGACAGTAGATTGCCGCTCTGCCACGCGTGTGTTCCATTGGTTTTCGGTGATCAGGGTCTCTTTTACATTGATGCCAAAGGTCTTTAACATGGCAATTTCTGTTGGTGTGACAACGGCATCCACTTCATAGACTCCGTCGTGTGCTTCGATTCTGTGGGTAAGGTCAATTCCAAGCTCAAGAAGCTTCTCCTTTGCCTTATCATTTGGTACTACAAGTTGAACAATTGAGACTGATTCTTCCTTAGGAATCGGCTGGTCAGGCTGTTCGGCCGCTGCAACCGGAATACTTAGGCCTGGATAAAATGTAGAGAACACTAGTCCGGTTATGGCAGTCATCACCAATAAATTCCTTTTCCATTTCTGCTTTTTCTGTTTTGTCAAAAACTGCACCCCCATAATGCTAGAAATTTTAATACAAGCTTATTGTAAATTGAATGTACTTAATATCTTGTCGTAAAATCAGGGGCAGTTAAAAATCCACTCTACAAAAATTTTATTAATACTTTATTTTAGAAGAACAAATATTAGGTTGTTTTTCCTGTTTAAAAAGTACTGTGATACTAAAAAAAGATCTAGTAATTAAGGAGTACAAAATTACTGGATTTTATTCCACTATAATTCCTATAAACTGTATTATGATAATCAACTGTGTTCATTGTTTAATATTGTTGCTTTTTGTTTAATTTTGTAAAAGGAAAGTTGTAATATATTTCATGTGAATTACGGCTCCATTGTTAAAAACCATTAAATGCCTATTAACCTTTGTGCCAGTCCAACATTTAATAAACAAGAATTATTATGAATAGGAATGATGGGGAATGGCAAAAAAAAATACAACTGAAACAAAACAGGGTATTAAGAAAGTGCCAGAGCAAATAAATGAAATAGTAACAAACAAGGAAGAGAAGATACATTTGGAGAGGCTCTTTTTTAAAGTATGCCTAGAAAGCTTGCAATGACTATTTCTCCATATGGTCAAAACTCTTTAAAAATCAATGAATGCTTACTGAAATATTTGAAAATCGGTGGTATGAGTGAACGTAGTATGGCTTGGTGAATTGACATTCTCTTACTATATATTGCTTCACTGTCATTTGAACGTGGAAGTCGAGTAGAAGAGGAAAGCACGGACTTAGGTGATATGATTGCACTTTATAATCAAGCAGATCCAGCAAAATATCCATTGATTATGATGCTAAAATCAGAGATGTTCGCATGCGGATGCATCGAACGTTTTGAATGGAGTATTGAGGTCATTTTACAAGGCATGCTAGCAATGTCGAAATAAAAAAAGCGATGGTAATCCGAACTATGCTCCATTTTTCGGACAGTAAAAAGTTCCTAAACGGCTATTAGGTGGTCCCGGTATTGTACCGGGGCCATTTTCTTTAGTCCCCATTGGTAACGACTCATATTGTATTCTTCTATAACTCTATAAACTAAGGTGAACCGTAACTTAAATAATAAGTTTTTATAAGCTTTGT
Organism: Peribacillus sp. NPDC058002; assembly: GCF_042886655.1. NCBI lineage: Bacteria > Bacillati > Bacillota > Bacilli > Caryophanales > Bacillaceae > Peribacillus > Peribacillus sp. NPDC058002. Next base: position 8,031 of record NZ_JBHVQU010000064.1, read on the forward strand.
TGTTGAATTAAATGATACATTGCCCCAATCATTCCTGCGTCATTTCGATGTTTACATAGTTCAACAGGAATCTTAATATCCTTCCACCAAGGGAGATCGTCTAGTTGTTTTTTTATAGTAGTTAACAAATCCTGTTGGGAGGATACTCCGCCACTAATTAAAATTTTTTGTGGGTTTAAAGTTGCTGCTAGGTTGAAAATTCCATAACTAATATTTCTAGCCCATCCGTCAATAAGTTTTTTTACCGATTTACTTTTAGCAGCCTCTGAAAAAACGGTCTCCCCTTTAACATTTTCATATTCACTTATTCCCTTAAGTTTTTTATAGCTCCTAATTAAGGCAGAAGTTGAACCTGTGGAGTGCCATATATCACCGAAATTTTTCCCATTTGCTTGAGTAATCATAAAACCAAATTCACCGCCTCTAAATCTATGACCACGTAAAAGTTTACCGTCAACAAAAATCCCCCCTCCTATTCCAGTGCCAATTGTGACACATATAAAATCGGTGCAATTTTGGGCATTACCGCTTGTTTTTTCTGCTATAGCAGCACAGTTTCCATCATTTTCAATTTCAACCCGTAGTGGAACTTTTGCTTCTAATAAATTCTTTAAATTCTGATTAATCAACGCGGTAACAGCACCACCTTGTTCTGAGTAACCTGTATTCGGGTTAATAAAGCCTGGTAAACTTATAGCTACACCCAACACATGATTATTTCTTAAGTACATATTAATTGTTTCTACCATTTTTATTATAAATTTATCTAGATTTGTACACGGGGTACTGTAACTGCCTTGTGAAAGAATGGTTCCGTTCTCTAATAAGAGCCCGTGTTTTACTTTTGTCCCGCCGACATCAAAAGAAATATACTTTTCCACTTACATTCCCCCTATACACCGTAGTTTTTATAAGAATATTAAGTAGGCTCGAGGAATTATCACCTCATTTATATTGAATACGATTCCTAATTTACCATAATAATAGTTCCCTCATCCGATGTCGGTTTTTGGTATTCTTTATGAATTTGTTTTAATACATCTTGAGGTAGTCGCATGAGATCTTTGTTCCTTGCTTTACATATTTCATAATCTGTATCCACTTGGTAAATTTCTAACGTAAGCCCAAATTCTTTAGCCACACGTCTCCATTGTTTACGACGCTTTCTTGTTCTGTTTGTGGTATCTACAATTACTTTATGACCACTTTTTAGCAACGACCTGACCATAAGTTCAGCTGTTTTCCACACTTGTGGTTCAGCCTCTGCTTTATATATTTGACCATGTAAGGAAAGCCTGAGGTCATCAATAGATACACGTACCCATCCGTCGCTCTGTAGTACTTTAGCATATGTTGATTTACCACTTAATGGGATTCCGCACATGATACCAAGTTTCACATTACATCTCTCCAAATCAGAAATTGCCCCGCCCACACTCAGATACTCTAAACCCTCTGAAAGCATGAATCAGTACATTACATTATAAAATGCGAATGTTAGTTGATTTGAAAGGGGCAAATCAATCAATTATGTGAATAAAAAAAATTTTCATATAGGAATTTTGATTTAACAATATTTCCTACTATACCTAGGTATTTAATGGTGTAGTAAACGATTTAGAAAGTTATGATTTAAAGCTGTGTCAAACATGCTTCAAATTACGTATAGTATCATCAGCATTTGGATTGACCTTTTTATTAATAACAAGGTAGGTGAGTGGAATTTTGTTAGAAAAGGTTTCAATAATCATACCTTTCCAAACAGACAATGGCCCAAGAGCGGAAGCATTTAAATGGATTAAACAGTATTATGAACGTATCATGCCCGAAGCTGAATTATGCTTGGGTATAATCGATAACGATAAAATTAATAAATCCAAGGCTGTAAACGTAGCAGCTAAAAAAGCAACAAGAGAAATTTTTGTAATAGCTGATGCGGATATCGTTTTTGACCCTAAACTTATTGTTAAAGCAATAGAGGTACTTAATGAATCAGCATGGGTAGTTCCTTTTACTGAAATTTATGACATTGAAAGATCAGGTACAGAAAGACTGATTCAAACAGAACCAACGTGGCCTTTTGATGTTAAATCTGAAGAATGTACCAAAGCAAATTGGATTTACACAGGTTTTGCGGGAAAACTTATTGTCATACCAAAAGTGAACTTTGAGGCAGTCGGAGGGTTTGATGAACGGTTTAGTGGCTGGGGAGGCGAAGATGATGCTTTTTCACTTTCTGTCCAGACACTTTGTGGTAAATTAGCGAATGTTACAGGAGAAATTTACCATGTATGGCATCCTGTTTCAAACTACGGAACAAATCCAAATGGTAAAGCGAATCTAGAACTTCTCGACCGTTATAAACGCGCAAGTGGAAATAGGAAGGAAATGACCAATCTTATTTCTGGACGAAATGATATAGAAAAGATACAAATTAATAATATTGAGGTTTTAAACAGCAATGAAAATGCATATATGACATCACCTAAAAGCAAAATTTGTTTTGCCATCCTTGTTCATGAAAAGAGAGAGTTAGTCAAGCAACTAATTAAAAATGTCCGTTCTTTTTGCCCTAACAGTGCAATCGTCTTATACAACGGGGGATCTGATAGGACGCTTTGTGAAGGTCTAGGTGTTCCCGTTTGCCCCTCCAGTCGTAAATTAGAGTATGGGCATACTGCCATTTATTTTCTTGAAACGATGGAATGGTTGGAACAATTAGGGACTCAGTATCAATACTTTATTAATATTGACTCAGATGCTTTGTTTATCAAAAAAGGATATGAAGAATTTATTCAAAATGAAATGAAAGATTCGGATTACATGGGGGTGGACTTTAGGGTTCCAAGTAAAGATTGGTATATTGGAAGGGAACTTAGGAAAGACGTTAATAGATGGAAGAAATTATTTAATATTAATCCTTTGTATGGAGTTTTCAATGTTGGACAGGTAATTTCGAGGCCTATTGTTAAAGCATTACTTGAACCAGAAAGGATGGGAAAGTTAAGAAAAGCTTTAATGGAAACCACTTCCTGGGGGATGGATGAGATTATCTTTGTAAACATGGCCAAGGAACTTGGATTCAGGCAAAAAAAATATCCAAACCCCCTGGACTCAGAGATGATACGTTATCGCCCTTACTTTACACTGGAAGAAATGATATACTACCATACTAAAAATAGTGGTTATCTATGTCATCCCATTATTCGAGACAAAGCTGACCCTGTCAGGAAATTAATCCAACATATTGAAAATGGCCATGATTCAGAACTATATACAAACAAGGAATATCCATGGCATGAAGACAATCCAAATAATTATTCCATTTCGCTTCCGATAAAAGGCAAATTTGGTACTTTAGAGCTTGTCGTTCGCTCTGGTTCTGCTTTGACCCACTATTGGCAACCCCCTGGGGGGGAATGGTATAAATCTGAGATATTCGCTAGAGGTGTTACGGGAATTCCTATATTATTCGAAACTCATTCAGGTGTATTTGTGGTAGTATGCAAATTAATAAATGGTGAAGTTTGCTATTGGTGGAGAGACAGCAATGACCAAAACAGCCCTTGGTATGGACCATATGTTTTTCAGCTTGGGATTGTAAATCCGATAAAAGGAAGTGAATTTATTAAAGAGTAAATGTATTTGAGTATAAGTCATGCACTCGAAACTCGATCAACATAATGGAGTTATTATAGTTTCATGGACATATTTTAGTTAAGTCCTTACAAAAAGCTTTTAATATGGATCAGGATAAGGAAAAGTTCCTTACCCTGATCATGAAAATGCTCATAATTTTGCTCAAAGTCTTTTTCTCTTTTTTATTGGCTCTTTTCGTAAAGATTGTTGTTTTTAAAACGAAACGATTTAAGGTTGATTGGAGCGGAAGTGCGAGACTCCTGCGGAAAGCGAGCATCTGGAGGGGAAATCAACCACACCTCACTACTTGGTAAATAGCAACAAAGTATGCGAAAACAGCCTTTTTATTAAAACCTATTTATTATTATTATTTATCTTAATGAATGGGCGGCATGATCCGCTAAATCCCTTAATAGAGGGGTTTAACAAGGATTCTTAAATGAGTGCTCACCTAACATGTGTATATCTTTAAAGTTGAAAGCCCCCAACAGTGTGGGGGCTTTTTTCTTTGTTGAAACGGAAAACTTCATACAATCCACTTTCAACGAAAGATGTACATATAGTTCCAGGCGATGGGGGAACAACCTACTATAGTCTTTTCAAGTTGAAGCCCATAGTTGTTGATGGTCAGGGAAATTGAATAGTGGTAATAGTGATCTACTTTGATTGTGCGCATAATTTGGGGAAGGCATGAGGAGTATCGGTATGGAAAATATGAGAATTTTAGATATATTTATTAATTCAAATGTTATTGAACTGCATTAATGGAGATCGGAGCTGTCTTTAAGGCGGCTCTTTCTTTATGCAACTATCTGTTCGGTTTAGTGCAATAAGGACTTTAAAATGCTATATAAAACAAAGTGAAGATGGTATTATTCTAAAAAAATAATGGGTTTAAAAGCAAACTATAAATGGTAAAATTGAAAATAAATGCATTTTTATCATCGAGGAGAAGTTAAGTTGAAGAAAATTTTTACTGTATTATTTTTACTGATGGTTTTAACAGCTTGTAGTTCCAACAGCACTAACAAAGATTTTAATTCGGATACCGCTAACTTGGAAACTGCTAAAAAAGATACTAATTCGGAGGAAATGACTGAACATGATTATCAATTTACAGGAGAAAGCGAACATTGGGAAGCTGTATATTCTTATGAAGGAACTGAATTATGGGGAGAGAATGGCGAACAAACCACTCATTCCAGCCAAGATAGCTATGAACTTGTATTAAAATATAAGGGTTCTTTGAAAGAGTTATCTTCTATGAAAAACCTTGAATATACTTATGAAACAACCACTTCAAGCGGAACTAAAACTGAGGCATACAAAGAACCGCCTAGCGAAAAAGTATTTACAATTAGAGGTGGATCAGAAAATGGAGCAATAATTGGTGAAGGCGAAATTATAAAAGTAAATGTAAAATGGGATGCCTCTGAAGAGTCATTTGAACTGCATAATAAGGCTAATTGATTTTGTTGAACTAATGGGTGCTTTAGAATAGAATTGGAGCGGTCTTTAAAAGGCAGCTTTTTCCTTACTATTTTTCTTTAACATGAGGAGAGAAGTAATGTGCGATTAGCTATTGTATTAGATAATGAGGAATCTAAAGAAATAAGAAAATGGTTAGAACAATACATATTTCCAAACGATTTCCTTGTAGATAATTTTTTTAATACAAGTACAGTTTTATATTCGGTTGATTTTAATGTAAGACCCTAAATTAATGCTGGCATCAGCTCTTAGTATGCTAGTTTGTCCGAAGTATACAGGGGAAAGGAAAGTTTTTTTTCTCAAGAAAAACCTTTCTACTCATTAGTAGAAAGGTTGGTTAAACAATCCTCACTACTTTCTCTCATCTTCCAAAGCACATTGCTTTGCAGGAATTGGCACCATTTCAGTTAAATAACTGACGGTTGCCGGGCTTCAAAGGGCACAGTCCCTCCACCTCTCTTGATAAGAGTCAAACATTATATTCAATTAAACACATTATTTTAAATTCAGCGTGAATGTGGTGAGGCAAAGTTCAGTAGTTTATTTCTCTAAAGGAATGTATATATTGGATTTCTTATATGTAATTTTATTTTTCATTTTTGGATATAGTTTTATATGGACATTAAAAGCTATCGTAGAGGAAGTATCCCCGCATCTTACTGCAATCCTTTTTCTTGTATGCTTCATTAGCAATAATCGTTATTCACTTAATATATGACAAAGGCTTGATGCTCGTGGAAATAAAAAGGGAATTGATGCCCGATTTTCAATAACTCAAGAGAAATATGACGAAAAGGATTATCCTATAATTTATAGGAAGCTACATCCAAAAACAATAGCTGTGTAACCTTATAGTTTTTCCATTTAATTTTCTTTCGTTAATCGACTCATTCGGAATGGAGTAATGATGAGAACGATAATAAGAACAATTCCCATATAGCCAAAGATTGGATAGAGAGAGGAAACAAGTTTAGTGAAGCCAAAGAAGCTTGCTATAAATCCTATCAACAGTGATGAAATAACGATTACTTTAAATTTTGTGGTCTGCGGATTTGAAAAGCGTGTTCCAAATGAGTAGAACATGCTGACAGCCGAATTGAAAATCATAGCGAACAGAACGAGAGAGTACAGAATACCTAAGAGAGGTGAAACACTGTTGGCGATTCCCAGCATTGGCATATCTAAGTCCGATACTGTATGAATATGTGAGAAAATAGTAAGATGACTAATAATAACAAGTAGACCTAAAGCAAGCCCTCCTATAAGTCCTCCAATGGATGATATCCTTTCATCAGGTTCATTTCCACCCATAACAAGTGTCATGGAAGCCCCCATTGCAATGGTTATTGAAATATAGTTTATTACAGATATAAGCCAATGTCCCGCAGCTGAATTTTGTTCCATTGCATGTGGTTCAAGTGACGTAAACGATGAATTCATTGTAAACATACTATAAATAAATAGAAAAAGTACGACAAGAATCAGAAATGGTGTGACGGATGCAATTACCTTAATCACACGGTCAACTTTCAGCATAACTGTTATCAAAACAAGAACAGTCATAAGAATGGTGCCTATATAGGAAGGTAATCCGAATTGCTGATCAAAGATCGAGCCTGACCCTGCAATCATGACAATTCCTATACCAATTAGGATGGCGTTCAGAACATAATCAATGATACCGCCGAGAAAGCGACCACAAATCTTATAAATTGCTTCCTGATGCGAATCTGTTTGTGTACGACTGCCAAGCTTCATCAGAATCATTCCAAGGTATCCAAAAATAGCGACTGAAATGATAGCTCCAATTGTGCCCAATTTCCCGAAGCTTACAAAATAAAACATGGTTTCTTGTCCTGAGGCGAACCCTGCTCCGATAAGAATTCCGATAAAAGCACTAGCGATCTTAAGGATTCTCTTCATGTTGTCCTCCGTTTTTCTTACGTTTTTATTTATTCTAACTATTTGATAGGATTATCATTTTATAACCATATCTTTTGAGACATATATTTTACTAAGGAGGATCCATGGTGATAGTTAACTTGGACACCTTCCTCTTATGGTACTGAAGTGCCACAATACTCTCGGGGAATAGTCGATTTCCTGTACGCTACTGCCATCTCTTCATTCAGCTCTTTCGAACGTTTCGCTGCATGATGAATCGCCTGTGAAATGGCTCTGCCGCCATTATTTTTCCGTAAAGCCTCAAGTCCGGATGCTGTCGTTCCATTTGGTGAAGTGACTTTTTCTCTGAGACTTGCCGGTGCCTCGTCGTTCACCATAATCATCTTGGCTGCCCCTAAAATCGTTTGGGCTACAATCTCACGGACCATCGCTTCATCCATACCCTTTTTAACGCCGGCATATTCCATATGCTCCATTAAATAATAGAAGTAAGCAGGTCCGCTTCCTGCAATTCCTGTAAAAATATCCATTTGCTCTTCTTCAATTAAGAACACCTTTCCCAAACAGCCAAACAGTTCCTTCACTGCTATCACATTGTCCATCGCTGTATGTCTTCCCGGACATAACGCAGTTGCAGACTCCCGGATCATGCTCGACGTATTTGGCATCAACCGCACAACTTGCTGTCCAAGCTGTAGATGACTTTCCATGAATTCAGTGGAAATGCCCGCTAAAACAGAAATCACAACTTGATCCACTTTTATTTTATCTTTCAATGCATCGAGAGCATCTGCTGCTCCCTGGGGCTTCATTGCCAAAATAAAGAAATCAACTTCTTCATATGGCAATGCATCCTGATGGACCGCCTGAACGCCATACACGTGATTCATTTCCTTGAGTCGTAATTGATTGCGGCGATTTGTCACATAAATTCTCTCTGCTGGTATGCTCCCCATCTGCACAATTCCTGAAATCATCGACTCTGCCATCGAACCTGCTCCTAAAAATGCAACAGTTTTATCTCTCAACATTATGCCCTCCTAAAAGTTCAATGTTCGTAATTCCGTTCGTATTTTTCAACCTTTTTATCGTAACATGCTGAGATTCAGATTCAAGGGAAGAGGGGACATTCACAAGGAAAAGGCCGAGATAGTGAAGGGAAGCGTTATCATTTGGTGCTTACATGCCAGTCAGGTCATTTAATCAGGGATAATCGGCTGTAATCGGAGTATTTGCGGATATTTTAGGAAGATAAACGAAATAAAACAATTCATGTCGTTACAGGTTTTGTCCGTATTTTTTGTCAGTAAAATGCCCTCTTAATAATCGCTCTCCCATTGTATCTAAGACTTGACCTTAATTTATTGAGGGGAGGCACATGAAGATGAATATACAACCTTATTAGTGCAAGGTGTTGATTCTTATGGAATTAAAGGGTCAGGATAGTTCTAGAGTGCATATGGAGTTGTTCAACAATTGGGCCAGATTGCGAGGGAAGAAATGCTGACTTTACAAAAGGTAAATTAGTTAAGGATAAATAGTGGTGAACCGAAAAGAAGGAGCTTTTGAGTGGAACTATTATCTGGAATTTATAATGCATAAGATTGGAACCAATGTCCATTTCAAACGTAAGTAATGTAAAAGATTTAAGGTAGGGAGGCATAAATATGAGGCAGCTTTATATAAAGCAGAAGGTATTCAGTCTTAGCGGGAAATTTACAGTAAAGGATCAGCAGGAGAAGGATATATATTACGTGGAGGGAAGTTTTATGCAAGTTCCAAAGACTTTCTCCATTATGAATATAGCAAGAGATGAAGTAGCCCTCATTACGAAAAAGGTGTTCAGCTTTTTACCAAAGTTTTTTGTTGAGGTGAATGGTCGAGAGGTATTAACAATAAAGAAGGAATTTTCCTTCATTAAAGCACGATATACAATTGATGCGGCAGGCATTGAAGTACATGGTAATTGGTGGGATATGGATTTTCAAGTTTTACAGCATGGTAAAATCGTAGGTAAAGTGGGCAAGGAGTGGTTCACTTGGGGCGATAGCTACAAGGTTCAAATAATAGATGAAGAGATGGAAACCATTATTATTGCCCTCGTTGTTGCAATTGATTGTGTGAAGGCTGATCAAGCAGCTGCTTCCTCAGCAGCGTCGATTTAAAGTAGAAGTGTAAAATTAAAAGGCTGACAGCTTTAAAAAGTCACTGCTTGAATAGGTGCGGTGAACCGTATCATAAATAATGGGTTCTGGTTATTTAGCTAAACGGGAAACGATACTAGAAACTGCCATGGAGTATCCGTTATTGTGTTAAATCAGCTAATAGAGGCTCAGAAGTTATTCCAGAATTCGGAGCGGTTCTTGAATAAGGTTCGCCTTTCTTATGGAACTAACAGGTGCATTAGCTGAAGATTGGAGCTGTCTTTAAGACAGCTTTTTCTTGTGGAACTAACGGAGCAGGTTAGTCCGTTTCATTATTTTCACCATAATCTTATATCATTTTGACTTATAGTAACGAGAATCAGGTTACATTTAAAATGCTTGCATTATTCATTATTATTATTATAAAATACTTGTATACAAGTGTACTTGAACTCTATTGGAAGGTGAATTTATGGCTGAATCAAAGGAGTTTCTATATCCTGTAAAATGGCTTTCAAAAGCTTCTGCAGGTGATCGTGTAACATCCGAGCTTAGAATGCGCATTATTTCGGGGATGATTGAAAGCGGTGCCATCCTATCTGAAAATAAAATAGCTGCCGATTTCGGCGTAAGCCGCTCGCCAGTTCGTGAAGCGTTAAAAATATTGGCCAACGAAAATATCATCCGATTGGAAAGAATGGGTGCGGTTGTCATTGGTTTAACAGAAAAAAAATATGCAGAAATTTATGATGTGCGTATACTCATCGAAACGTTTGTATTTGAAAGGCTAGTAAGGATGGAAACGAATGAATTAGTGATGGAACTCAGTAAAATACTGGAAATGATGAAAATTTCCATAAAATATCGAGATGCTGATGAGTTTTCTTATCAGGATGTCCTCTTCCACGAAACGATCATTCGGTCCATCGATCATTCCTACATCCTGATGATTTGGGATAATTTAAAACCTGTGATGGAAAGTTTGATTCTTCTATCCATGCGCAGTCGTTTTAAAGAAAAATATGAAGATTTTACACGGATCATAAATAACCATCAACTTTATATTGATGCAATCAGGACAAAAGATCGGGACCTCATGATTAAGTCGCTACATGAAAACTTTGATGATGTTCAAGAGAAAGTTGAAGACTTATGGACGGCCCAACAGATGCTTTCAAAAGGAGTCGAACAAGAAAATGACTAGCTATATGTTAGGTGTAGACATCGGTACAACAAGTACAAAAGCGGTATTATTCACGAAAAAAGGCGATGTCATCGAGCAGGAGAATATTGGATATCCTCTTTACACACCGGATATGACAACAGCGGAACAAGACCCTGAAGAGATTTTTCAGGCCGTTTTGAAAGCCTTTACAAATATAACGAAGCAGCATCCAGATAAACAGATATCATTTATTTCATTTAGCAGTGCGATGCATAGTGTTATAGCCATGGATGAAAATGACCAGCCGCTGACCCGTTGTATCACTTGGGCAGATAATCGCAGTGAAGCTTGGGCCCATAAAATAAAAGATGAATTAGATGGGCACGAAGTTTACAAACGGACCGGAACGCCGATACACCCGATGTCTCCCTTATCCAAAATCGCCTGGATCGTGAATGATCGTCCAGAGATCGCAACCCATGTTAAAAAGTATATCGGGATTAAAGAATATATCTTTAAAAAGTTCTTTGATCAATATGTTGTCGATTATTCTCTTGCTTCATCGATGGGCATGATGAATCTCAAAAACTTGGATTGGGATGAGGAAGCCTTAAGAATTGCCGGAATAACTCGTGGGCAATTATCTGAACTCGTACCAACAACAAAGGTCTTTAACAACTGTGCCCCGGATTTAGCCAAACAAATCGGAATTGATCCACAAACCCCCTTTGTCATTGGGGCAAGTGATGGTGTTCTTTCAAATCTAGGTGTAAACGCTATCCGGAAAGGTGAAATCGCTGTCACGATTGGGACAAGCGGTGCGATTCGGACGATTATAGACGAGCCGAAAACCGACGAAAAAGGAAGAATCTTTTGCTATGCCTTAACGGAAAAGCATTGGGTGATTGGCGGGCCGGTAAACAATGGCGGGATGGTCCTTCGCTGGATTCGCGATGAATTTGCTTCCTCCGAGGTAGAAACGGCTAAAAGGCTTGGCATCGACGCTTATGAAGTCTTGACCAAGATTGCCGAACGAGTAAGACCAGGCGCCGATGGATTGTTATTCCATCCATATCTCGCAGGTGAACGTGCACCATTATGGAATCCGGATGTACGGGGATCATTTTTCGGATTAACACTCTCGCATAAGAAAGAACATATGATTCGAGCGGCTCTAGAAGGGGTCATTTACAATTTATATACAGTATTTTTAGCCTTAACCGAATGTATGGACGGTCCAGTTACCCGAATTCAAGCTACGGGTGGCTTCGCAAGGTCTGCTGTTTGGCGGCAAATGATGTCCGATATTTTCGAATCGGAAGTCGTGGTTCCAGAAAGCTACGAAAGTTCGTGCCTGGGTGCTTGTATATTGGGGCTATATGCCACCGGGGAAATTGATTCCTTCGAAGTAGTTTCTGAAATGATAGGCAATACCCACAAGCACACACCGAAAAATGATTCTGTAAAAGAATATAGACAACTACTGCCGATTTTCATTAACCTATCAAGGGTATTGGAAAACGAATATACACAGATTGCGAATTATCAAAGAAACTTAATAAATGCTACAAAGTAAAGACATGGAGGAATTACAATGCCGTTAGTTATTGTCGCTTTAGGAATTGTCGCATTATTAATTTTAATAATGGGTTTAAAATTAAACACCTTTATTTCCTTGATCATTGTATCGTTTGGAGTGGCTTTAGCGCTTGGGATGCCACTTGATGGAATTGTCAAAACCATTGAAGCTGGGTTAGGCGGAACACTCGGTCACTTAGCGTTAATCTTTGGACTTGGAGCGATGTTGGGTAAGTTAATCGCAGATTCAGGTGGCGCGCAGCGCATTGCCATGACCCTTGTTAAAAAGTTCGGTGAAAAGAATATTCAATGGGCAGTCGTTGCAGCATCATTTATTATCGGTGTCGCATTGTTTTTTGAAGTGGGATTAGTATTATTAATTCCAATCGTATTTGCAATTTCAAGGGAATTGAAAGTTTCGATACTGTATCTTGGTATTCCAATGGTAGCGGCATTATCCGTAACACACGGTTTCTTGCCGCCGCATCCAGGGCCAACCGTCATCGCTGGTGAATATGGTGCAGACATTGGTCAGGTTTTACTTTACGGCTTCATTATTGCGGTTCCAACCGTTATTTTAGCTGGACCGGTATTTACGAAGATAGCTAAAAGATTAGTACCTGAATCATTTACGAAAACAGGCAGCATTGCCTCTTTAGGAGAACAAAAATCATTTAAACTTGAAGAAACACCTGGATTTGGGATCAGTGTATTTACTGCTTTACTTCCGGTTATATTAATGTCAATTGCTACGATTATCACTTTGATGCAAAAAACAATGGGATTTGAAGATAATGGTCTACTGGCAGCTATCCGTTTTATTGGTGAGGCCGGTACTTCCATGTTGCTTTCCTTATTATTTGCGGTCTATTCAATGGGATTGGCAAGAAAGATTCCAATGAAAGATATTATGGAATCCTGTACATCAGCAATCCTGCATATCGGGATGATGCTTTTAATCATAGGGGGCGGAGGAGCCTTCAAGCAAGTATTGATCGACGGCGGTGTAGGTGACTATGTAGCTGAATTGTTCAAAGGAACATCATTATCACCGATCTTGCTTGCCTGGATCATCGCGGCAATCCTGCGTATTTCCTTAGGATCTGCTACCGTTGCTGCCTTAACGACAGCTGGTTTAGTAATTCCGATGTTAGGTCAGACGGACGTTAACCTTGCTCTAGTTGTGCTTGCTACAGGAGCGGGAAGTTTAGTCGCTTCACACGTTAACGATGCTGGTTTCTGGATGTTTAAAGAGTATTTTGGTTTAAGCATGAAAGAAACATTTGCAACGTGGACCTTGCTTGAGACGATCATTTCAGTAGCTGGATTAGGATTCATTCTATTACTAAGCTTATTTGTATAAGCCTTTCCCGGCAGTAAATCCCCCACTATGGCAGGGATTTACTGCCTATTATTCTTACATAGAAGGAGCAGAAATAAATGTACAATACAATTGGTGTCATTGGTTTAGGGGTAATGGGCAGTAATATCGCATTAAATATGGCTAGTAAAGGGGAACGAGTGGCTGTCTATAACTACACAAGGGATTTAACGGATCAGCTTGTAGCTGAATTGGATAGTCAGTCGCTCCATCCGTATTACGAAATCCAAGACTTTGTTCAGTCACTGGAAACTCCAAGAAAGGTTTTTCTAATGGTGACTGCGGGTAAGCCGATCGACTCGGTGATCAATTCATTGCTTCCTCATCTTGAATCAGGCGATATTATCATGGACGGCGGTAACTCCCATTACGAAGATACTGAACGCAGATATGATGAATTGGAATCTAAAGGAATCAGTTATTTGGGAATTGGTATTTCTGGTGGAGAAGTCGGGGCATTAAAGGGGCCTTCAATCATGCCGGGTGGAGATAAAGGCGCCTATGAAAAAGTAGCTCCGATTCTGACAAAAATCGCAGCACAGGTAAATGCTGACCCTTGCTGTACCTATATCGGTCCAAAAGGAGCAGGTCATTTTGTAAAAATGGTACATAACGGGATTGAGTATGCAGATATGCAATTAATCGCCGAAGCCTATACATTTTTAAGAGAAAAGTTGCATTTGGAAGTCCATGAAATTGCTGACATCTTTGAAACATGGAATCAAGGCGAACTGAAAAGTTATTTAATCGAAATCACTGCTGAAATTTTAAGGAAAAAAGATGATGTGACGGGCTTACCCTTGATCGATGTGATTCTTGATAAAGCAGGACAAAAAGGTACAGGCAAATGGACCAGCATGCAAGCTATTGATAACGGAATACCAGTTTCGATTATTACAGAGTCTTTGTTTGCCCGTTACATTTCCGCTTTAAAAGAAGAACGGGTTAATGCAGAAAATATTTTAACAGGCCCTGAAAACAATCAGCAAAAATTGGATAAAAATGAGTGGATTGACTATATTAGACAAGCATTATATATGGGAAAAGTTTGTGCATACGCGCAAGGTTTTACTCAATATAAAATGACTTCTGAACTTTACGGCTGGGATTTGCCTTTAAAGGATATTGCGCTGATTTTCCGAGGTGGTTGCATCATTCGTGCCGAATTTTTAAACGTCATTAGCGAAGCCTATCAAGAGCAGCCGAATCTGGCTAATTTATTAATCTCACCGTATTTTACCGAAAAGGTTACGGACTACCAGGTAGGATTGCGAAAGGTTGTCTGTGAGGGAATAAATTCCGGTATCTCGTTTCCATGTTTAAGTGCTTCACTCACTTATTACGATAGTTATCGAAAAGGCATCTCTAATGCTAACCTTTTGCAAGCACAACGTGATTACTTTGGTGCACATACCTATGAACGACGTGATCTGGCAGGAGTCTTTCACACAAACTGGCAGTGATGGAAAGTGGCAAAGACACAGTCATTTTTCAATAATCGTTTGTACTTTACTTCAATAAGAGAGCTGCTTTTTGAAGTGAACCCAAAAAGTTAGACACTTTATTTACTTAGGCAGCCTTGAGGGCA
>NZ_JBHVQU010000065.1:0-22846 GCF_042886655.1 Peribacillus sp. NPDC058002
GTACATATCACTTCCTCGATTTAATCAAACCATTAGCATCTAAAAGGGAGAAATGGTAGAATGGATGTGGAGGTGAGCTTGTTAATGCTTGCTACTATGGAAATCATCGACATTTTACAACAGGCTGATGGATTAGCTGAAATGATCCTTCATTCTGAAATAGGGGAAGAATACCTCCTTAGTTTATATAAATTACAAAGCGACAAAGAGGCACAGCGGAAAATTTCCAAGTTTACTTCGCTAAAGGATCTATTTGAAGATGTTCAAAGGTTCGGTAAATATCATCCGGATTATAAACGCATCAATTTAGAAACTAGACAAGCTAAACGAGACATGGATATGCATCCTGCTGTGGCGAGGTTTAAGGGGGCGGAGACCGAGTTACAAACCGTTCTTGATGAAATAAGCGGAAAAATTGGCCGAGCCGTTTCTGAACAGGTCAAAACCCCAGCGGGGAATCCATTTTTTGTTTCATCAGGTGGATGTTCAACGGGAAGCTGCGGAACCGGCGGAAGTTGTGGATGCTCTGCTTAAGCTAATGGCAAGAATCGTAAACATTCAGGCCGGTATATAAGAAATGCAGCCTTCCGAAATTCGACATTGCTACGGAGTTCGTTGGCTGTGTCATGTAAGGAACTTTCGTCGATACAGTGGGTCAACCGGATACGTTATAAAGCGATTAACTGCGATATAAGATACAATCCGGACAAAGGTTGCCGCAGCAAAACATCTTTTGCTGCGGTACAAAAAAACGATGCCGGAAGACATATATACGTTCTTCCTGCCGTACGAAAATGGTTTCGCAATGAAGCTGCTTGCCGCGCATTGAAAGGCTTGCGGCTTTTTTTATTAAGAAAGAAAGCTTATTACCATTTTGTACCGGATGATAATGGATATATATAAATGGTATACCTGTGAACTTTTTTACCGAAGCTTGGGTAATTTCATCATTATCTAATAGATGATCAATAAATTGACTCCAAATTTGGTTTAAATCCATCGTTGTTTGGCTCCTTTCACAGTGTTTATATTCATAATAGTGAGAGAATTTTGTTTATAATCTTTTTTCTTGGTTGAAAGTAAAGATTCTGCTATGCTACACTTAGTTAAAACCTTTATAAAAGGGAGTTATTGATATGCTTGGAGCGAGACAGGGAATCATCGTCTATTTACATACATTGAAACAAGCCAAAATGCTTAGGAAATTTGGGAATATCCATTATGTTTCAAAAAAACTGAAATATGTAGTGCTTTATACGAATATGGATGAAGTGGAACCACTAGTGGAAAAGCTGAATAATTATTCGTTCGTTAAAAAAGTGGACCTTTCTTACAAGCCTTTTTTGAAGGTTGAGTTCGAAAACTCCAAACCGGATAAAGCGAAAGAATATGATTATAAAATGGGGATTTGAAAAAAGCTGACTCATGCGGAGTCAGCCTTTTTCAATTTCTGGCATCAGTATCTTTCAACCTAATGGGGGCAGATATCTATTCATTCGCAAAATGCCGATTAAGTGTTGGTAGTACAATTCGATTTCTGCAAAGAGCACCGAAGGTTTCACGTCAATTTCAATAATTGGTCTATCCAGTTCCTCCGCTAAGTTCTCAAAAAGCTCATAGCGTTTGTTTTTGGTGGCATGAGGATTTGGTATACCTTCACGGCAAATGTAAAGTGGCTGGAATTTACCAGGATCTGTGGGCTGCATGACGATAACCAATGACGTTACCTTTTTATCATCAATAGTTGTATGCATGGCCAAAAGCCTTGCTACTCGATGTTTATGATTGCGGCCTACTTCCAGCAACTCATATATATCGGAATATCCTTGTCCAATTTCAATAAAACGTTGAATCAATTAAACCTCTCCTAACTAACTAACTTATTATTCATTACTTTATCATTATCCCTCATAAAAGAGAAGGACAACTTCATTGATGAATCATGACAAAGAAAATTAGATATCAGAGGTTTATCAAAAAAAAAGCCCTGCAAAAATATGCAGGGTCCTTCTAAGTCTAACTATGGACCAGAAGGCAAAGGGAGAGGAGAAACCGGAGGAAGAACTTATGGGGAAACGTAAGCCTTCTCCGCGGTTGGCAACAACACCTAAAAAGGAATGTTGTTATTCACATTATTGCCAAAAACCACTTTATTATTCAAAATGTAAAAGATTTATAAAAAGAATGGATATCTTCCTTTCATGGTCCGAAATGATAAGTCGATTTTCATCTTGGAAATGAAGCCAAATCGGTTTAAATATTGGCTAGCTTTTTCTAATATGTTAGGATAGGAAAGTAACAGAAATTTGTCATAAAATGTGGTGAGGATGATGAGGGTCGTTTCCGGAATTTGCAAAGGAAGACCACTTAAGGCTGTACCGGGTACAGGAACCCGGCCGACTACTGATAAAGTCAAGGAATCCATTTTCAATATGATTGGTCCTTATTTCGAAGGAGGGCTGGTCCTCGACTTGTTTGCCGGAAGCGGTGGACTGGGAATTGAAGCGTTAAGCAGAGGCATGGATAAAGCCATATTTGTCGACCGTGATTTTAAAGCGAATCAAACAGTTAAGGCCAATTTGGAACTATGCAAGTTTTCAGACCGTGCAGAAGTTTATAAAAATGATTCAGAGCGTGCACTGAAGGCTTTGGTGAAAAGGGAAATGACTTTTGAATTGATTTTTCTTGATCCACCTTATAAGAAACAAAAGCTTGTCGAAATTCTTGAAGAAATACATAAATACCGATTGCTGAACGATATGGGATACATTGTTTGTGAGCATGGCCATGATGTTACATTGCCAGAAAAAGTTGGTGACTTTACCGTTAAGAGAAAAGAAGTTTATGGCGTCATTGCCGTAACGATTTATCAATGGGGAAACGTACACGAACAGGGGGAACTATGAATGTCCAAAATAGCGATTTGTCCGGGGAGTTTTGATCCAATAACATTTGGTCATCTTGATATCATTCAAAGGGGAGCGAATGTTTTTGATGAGGTATATGTGGTCATCGTGAACAATTCAGCGAAAAATTCACTTTTTACTGTGGAGGAGAGACTGGATTTGATTACTGAAGCGACGGCCCATATGCCGAATGTTAAAGTGGATTTCTATCAGGGATTGACGGTCGACTATGCTGAAAGCGTTTCCGCGAATGCCATCATCAGGGGATTGAGGGCGACTTCCGACTTTGAATATGAAATGCAGGGAACTTCGATGAACCGATTCCTGAACAATAAAATAGAGTCATTCTTTATCATGACGAAAAATCAATATTCTTTCTTGAGTTCAAGTATCGTGAAAGAGGTTGCGAAGTATGGCGGGGATATCTCCGAACTAGTGCCGAGCGTCGTCGAGAAGGCTCTGGCCAAAAAATACGAGGGACTGAAAGGATAGAAAAAAGAGCATTGCCTACGAGCAATGCTCTTTTTTCGGTTTACGAAAGTCCTTTGAATAGCCTTTTGGTAAATATGATGATGTATAGGATCAAAAATACGAGTGTTAGAATGGGTCCGAAATCAAGCATGTTCTGATATAGCGAATTCGCGTGTTCACCTGAGCCGCTGACTGGGAATGCGTTTATCGGGCTGCCGCTGTACATATTGCCTTTATATAATGGTTCCCAAAGTAAGATGGTAATAATGGATGCCAGAAGGCCATGCGCTATCCTTGCCAGAATAAAGGGAGTGAAACGAATGTCTGTTGCGGCAATGATGCTGGCAACTTGCGCTTGAATGCTGAAACCGTTGAAAGCTAAGATGAAACTTGTCATCACAGTTTGTTGAAAGAGTGTCGCATCTTCGGCCGTACTGGTTAATTTTGAACCAAGAGTCATTTCAAACATGCCTGATATGAAGGGAAGGCTTAAGGAATCGGGGAAATTGAAAATATGTAAAATTCCTCCGACCACGTTAGCCAGCAATCCGGTAATATTCATATGAAATAAAAGCTTGTTCACCACCGAAAAGAGAATGATGAACCCCCCGATCATTAATAGGGTTTGAATGGATGAGAGAACCGCGTCTCCAAGTAATCTGCCAAATGGTCTTGTTTCTTTTATCCTGGTTCGATGCATTTGGCTAAAGGCTAGTCTTATGGAAGGGAGCTTGGCCATTGCATTTGTATGGGATTTTTCTTCTTTCCAACGGTAAAAACGCATGATGATGCCTACACAAAAATTTCCTAGGTAGTGGGAAAGTGCAAGGATGATACCTAAATGAGGATTATGGAAAAACCCAACGGCAACGGCAACGAACAGGAACAATGGATTGGATGAATTAGTAAAACAAACGAGTCTTTCAGCTTCGATGCGGGTCAATTGTTCTTCCTGACGAAGCCTTACAGTGAATTTCGCTCCAGCGGGAAACCCTGATGCAAGTCCCATCGCCCAAACGAAACCGCCCACTCCTGGTACACGGAATAAGGGACGCATAAATGGTTCGAGCATGACGCCAATGAACCTGACAACGCCGAAACTGATTAATAACTCTGAAAGAATCAAGAAAGGTAGAAGCGAAGGGAAAACAATTGTCCACCAAATATTCAGTCCGCCTTTGGAAGCCTCAAAGGATTCTTGGGGGAAGATGATCAAGCCAACTGCCATCATCGTGACGGAGGTAGCCAACAGTACTGTTTTGGATTTTGATTTTAGCAAAATTCAGCCTCCTCTTGAAGGTTTCTAAATAAGGGCAGTTCGTTTCGTATATAATAAAATATGAACTTCCTTTTCTCAAAAAGTAAGCGCATGATGGAATTTGGATTGTACCGACATGTATAAATGAGGATGATCCGCACAATGGGATTTCAATGAAGACCTCACTTTATTGGCTACATGGGTTATATCCGCCAGGCTTGTTTCACTGTCAATATAAATAATATGCTTCTATAAATCCGTTTAAGACCATAACTTTGAATGAGTGTTATTTCAATATTTTGAACTAGTTACAGCGGGAGGGATATCTTTGGCGAAACCAAAGGTCGGGCTTGCACTTGGGTCAGGAGGAGCTAGGGGGTTTGCACATATTGGCGTGATAAAGGTATTGCAGCAAGAAGGCATTCCGATAGATATGATTGCCGGAAGCAGCATGGGGGCAATGGTTGCTGCCTTTTATGGAGCGGG
This sequence comes from Peribacillus sp. NPDC058002, assembly GCF_042886655.1. NCBI lineage: Bacteria > Bacillati > Bacillota > Bacilli > Caryophanales > Bacillaceae > Peribacillus > Peribacillus sp. NPDC058002. The sequence goes on from NZ_JBHVQU010000065.1 coordinate 5,122, forward strand.
TTCGGATATCGAGAGGCTGTATAAGTTGTCCCGTGCATTTAAGCGAAAGTATTATTTAGACTTCACCATACCTAAAATGGGCTTCATTTCGGGGAAACGGACAAAGGATTTAATCAGGGTATTTACATATGGCAAAAAATTTGAAGAACTTGATATTCCTGTGGCAGTGGTCGCCACTGATATAAAAACGGGGGAAAAAGTCATTTTTCAGGAAGGTCCCATCGCACCGGCTGTAAGGGCAAGCATCTCCATTCCCGGCATTTTCATTCCCGAAAAAATCGGAAACAGACTGCTTGTTGATGGAGGAGTGGTTGACAGGGTTCCTGTTTCAGTCGTGAAGGATATGGGAGCAGACATCATAATTGGTGTGGATGTAGCCCACGTAAAACAGGATATGGAGATAAACTCCATTTATGACGTCATCATGCAAAGCCTCGATATCCTGCAAATGGAGCTGGTTAAAAGCAGGGAGTTTGCCTCAGACGTCATGATACGTCCCAGGGTGGAGAAATACAGCTCGAAATCATTTACAAATGTACAGGAAATAATTAGTATTGGAGAAGAAGCAGCAAGAGGAAAGATAGATCAAATTAAGCAGAGTATTGTTACTTGGAAGGAGTCCTTTGAAGATGAGCCGTAAAATGTATGTACGCACTTTCCTGGTGGTGGCTATACTTCTCATAGCATCAGCCCTTTATTCCCTACCTTTTTATGTATCAAAACCAGGAATGGCCAAAGAATTGGAGCCAATCATTGAGGTATCCGGAGGAGATGAAGCAAAAGGAAGCTTTATGTTAACCACTGTAAGGATGGGCCGGGCGAATGTATATTCCTACATGCTGGCGAAGTGGAGCAAATATCAGGAACTTTATCCGGAAACCTCCATTCGAAGCGAAGATGAAACAGATGAAGAATATAATATCAGGCAGCTGCACTTAATGGATGGTTCTAAAAATAATGCCATTCAGATTGCATATGAAAAAGCAGGGAAAGAGGTCGAATACGAGTACCTGGGTGTATATGTTTTGGACGTGCTAAAAGGAATGCCGGCAGCTAAAGAGCTGAAAGCGGGCGATCAAATCATTCAGGTCGATGATGTTAAATTCAAGTCTGCACAGGAATTCATGAACTATATTAACGGAAAGAAGGCTGGAGACAAAGTTAAAATAGTGTATAAGCGGGAAGAGACGGAGAAAACGGCCGTTCTTTCTTTGCAGCCTTTTAAAAATGACCCAAACAGGGTAGGGATAGGCATTTCGCTGGATGATAATCGAAAAGTGAACACAAAACCGGCGATTTCCATAGATTCAGAACAAATAGGCGGTCCTTCTGCTGGTTTAATGTTTTCATTGGAAATTTATAATCAATTAACAAAGGGCGATCTTACAAAAGGATATGACATAGCGGGTACAGGAACGATGTCCGACGATGGGACAGTCGGTCCAATTGGCGGAATTCAACAGAAAATAGTTGCAGCCGATAAGTCTGGAGCCGAAATATTCTTTGCCCCGAATGAAAACGGAGCAGCAGGTTCTAATTATGAAGATGCACTTATTGCAGCAAAGGATATCGACACGGACATGAAGATCGTGCCGGTGGACAACTTTGATGATGCAATAGCCTATTTAACGAAGCTAAAAGGAAAAGAAAAATGAAAAAAAGCGCAGGCAGTCATCTACTGTTTGCGCTTTTTTTGATGATTGATTTTTAATTTTTAAGGATGGACGGGCAAAGCTTAAACCATTCTTCATTTAAAAATGATGGGAGATTCATATTCCCGTTTCATCAATGCAGCCTGATATGGTTCCGGCAAGCCCAGTGCATACACCTGTGCCGCTCGCAAGTCCGTATCGATGTCCTGTTTCTGATAGGACGAAAGTTTAGAGATGAGCGGGAGGGATAAGCCTTTTTTTACAGTGCGAAGATATTCTTGTCCCCGGCCATTCATGCCAAGAAGTCTGATATAGGCTGGTTGGTCATTGTGAATCATCAGTTCCTTTATTGTATGAGTCAATATATGGACACACATTCGTTGAAGCCGTGTCCATGTGTAGCGTTTTGTCTTCAGGGCTGCCATGAATCCCGAAAAGCTCGAAGATCGTTTGGCCATCTCCTTTATCCTGTGTTCAATGCCTTCCGCAATTTCGTATATCCCTGCCAATTCGGTTAAAGAGGAAGAAAGGATTCGGTATTTCAACATGGGCCAATACATTTCCCAGTCATGCAAAGCATTGTAGTGCGTTAAATATTGCTCAAGACCATTCAGAGTCGGTTGAGGAATATAACTGGAAACGGAATTTAACTCCTGATGTTCATGGATGGCCTTACGTATCCCCGTTGCACTGGCAATAGGGTCTTTGGACAACTTTGTTTCATGGTATCCGGCAGCGACCCTTTGAATCGTATAAGGGCGAATGGAGTAGCCGTTTGAAAGTGCAGTACTTACATATTCCTTGCCAAGAATATTATTTGGCTTCGTCAAATCCAATTCGGCATCATCATTGATGATCGATCGATAAGCCTGGGCAGCGCTGGCCGGATAACTATTACCGGCATCCATAGCCGATTTAATTGCGGCATCAAATGCAGCGGAATTATCCGATAGAATTCTGTGGGCGGTGATGAATGGTTCAATTCTGCCATCCTCGCTACCAAAGCAAAAGGAGTCACAGCCAAGGGATTCCAAAAGAGAAATAGATCCTTTGGCAAATATTTCCGCCTTCTGTGTCGCGAAAGCATAGGGCAGCTCAATGACAAGATCTATGCCGCCGTTCAAGGCCATTTCGGCACGTGTCCATTTACTGACGATAGCGGGCTCGCCACGCTGTAAGAAGGGTCCGCTCATAACAGCGACCACAACATCTGCCCCTGTTTTTTCTCTACTTTCTCTTGCATGTAAAACATGTCCATTGTGAAAAGGGTTATATTCGACTACTAAACCGCAAGCTTTCATTCGTTCACCTCAGAGAAAAACTTTGTATTTTATCAACTTAGTGCTAAAATAGTATTTCAAGTAAAATTACTATAAGTAATCGTCCGGATTCTTTGTTTGAAATGATTTTTAAACTTAGACAATCAGTTAGGATGACTACATTATAGTGTAAAGAAAAAATATTGACAAACTTATAATTGAAAGCTATAATTATTTTTGTTGCCTTGAGGTGATTTCATTTGAAATGGACGATTAGTCAACTTCAAAAAATTCGGGACAAAGATTTACGGTTTGATGAACTGGTGGATGTCTTGGACATTAGAGAAAGAGACCCGCAAATTCGCGATGTTTCTCCGATCAGAGTAGCAGGAAGAGCTGATATCAGCCCGACCGAGATTACTTTTCACTTGCATCTTTCAGGTGAATTAACATTACCTTGCTCCCGTACACTGGTAGACGTTAAATATCCGATTGATATTGATACAAAGGAAACCTTTCTTTTAAAGGCAGATGGCGCTGATTTCTACGGAGATGATGTCACTGTTGTGGAAGGTGAAGTTGTAGACCTAATACCGGTAATTAAAGAAAATTTATTGCTAGAAATTCCGATGCAGGTTTTTTGTGAGGATGTCGATTCGAACGAAGCTGCTCCTCAATCCGGGAAAGACTGGGCCGTTATTTCTGAAGAGGAAAATGAGCACAAGGTTGATCCGAGATTTGCAAAGCTTGCCGACTTTTTTGACAACAATAAAGAATCTTGATTGGAACGAAAAATCGTTAATCCGATTTTTCCAGCTTTTTTATATTTTTTAAGGAGGTGGGAATAATGGCTGTACCTTTTAGAAGAACGTCGAAAACTGTAAAAAGAAAACGTCGTACGCACTTCAAGCTTCAAGTACCTGGTATGGTAGAATGCCCGAGCTGTGGTGGAATGACTCTTTCACATCACGTTTGTAAAGAATGTGGAACATATAAAGGAAAAGAAGTTGTCGCAAAATAATTTCTTGACCTACTTGAGAGCTTTGCTTTCTTGATGCAACACGCTAATCAAAGCGCAGGGATTTTTCTCTGTGCTTTTTTTACAAATATATTTGGCAGAATATTTTGAATCATTTATGTTTGCCGATGATTTTGGAGAAGGTGTTTACATGGATCAGGTGATTGAAGTTGAAAAGGATAAACGCGGTTTCATGAAGCTCTTATTTAATAGACCGGAGAAAAGGAATGCCGTGAATTATCAATTGATGGACGAACTTGAGTCGATATTGTCAGAAGCTGCATTCGATGATGAAGTTAAGTTGCTAGTCCTGACAGGGGCGGGATCTGAGGCATTCTGTTCAGGCGGGGATCTAAGGGAATTTCAGGATTTGCACACAGAAGAAGAGGCCTTTGCTATGTTATCGAAAATGGGTGAAATTCTGTATAAACTAGCAGTTTTCCCAAAACCAACAATAGCGCTCATCAATGGAAGTGCTTTCGGCGGTGGATGCGAAATAGCGACAGCTTGTGATTTCAGATTAGCAAAGAGCGAAGTCAAGCTAGGGTTTGTGCAAGGTACCCTGGGAATAACGACAGGCTGGGGCGGAGCTTCACTTTTACTTGAAAAAATACCAGAGCAAAAAGCGCTAAAGCTATTATTGGATGCAAAAATACATAAAGCTGAGGAAGCAAAGGAATTTGGTTTCGTAGATGAGATAGTCGGAGAAGGTACGGAAGGATGGGAAAGGTTCGCAGAAGATTTTCTCAGCCATGAGATAGGGGTATTGATGGCCTATAAACGATTGCTGGTCCGTAAATGGCAGGGTAGCGGGCTTAAAGGAAGAATGGACGCGGAAATCCGGGAATGTGCTAAACTGTGGGCAAGTGATGAGCATCATGCTGCAGTCGATCGTTTTTTAAAAAAGAAAAAATAAATATTACACGCTCTATATATCTTCTATCTTTCCTAGCATGTGCATATTATGAATTAAAACTTGCTGGGAGGTAGAGAGATGACGATTGCGAGACAAGATGCATGGACTCATGATGAGGATCTGTTGTTGGCTGAAGTGGTACTGAGGCATATACGAGAGGGCAGTACACAATTAAAGGCGTTTGAAGAAGTGGGGAAACAGTTATCGAGGACATCTGCCGCTTGTGGGTTCCGTTGGAATTCATTTGTAAGGAAGCAATATAAGTCAGGGATAGAGCTGGCGAAAAAACAAAGGAAAGAACAGGTAGTCGATAATCCTGAAATGGAAAGGGATTCGGTTGCAGCGGTGGAGAATGTCACGATTGGAGAAAAAGCACCCGAGCATGAAGAGAAAGAATCTATTACCCTTCAGGAAGTTATATTATATTTAACTAAAATGGATGAATTCTTTCAGCTTGATAATAAGGAAAAAGAACGGATTTCTGAGCGGTCCCTATTTCTTGAACGGGAAAATGTCCGGTTGTTGGAAGAAAATGAATTGCTTAAAGAAAACCTGAAAGCTGTTGAGGAAGATTACCGTGCGTTAATGCAGATTATGGAGCGCGCAAGAAAACTTAGTGTACAAGAGGGCGAAAAGACTAATCCGAAGGTGAGTTTTCAAATGGATAAGAATGGTAATCTAGAAAGGGTCAATAAATAAAAAATGCGGGTGGGAAAATCCGCCCGCATTTTCTTGGTGCTTCCTTATTCTTGTGTATCTATTTCTTTATTATCTTGTATGTCAAATGGGCTCCAAATCAGCGGGTTTTCTCCGAGGTCCCTGTCCAAATCATAGGAAACAGCAGAAAAACCCATCTTTTTCCAAAAGTCTTGTGAATGAACTCTTGGATTGGTTTTGATAGGCATGTTCAGGCTTTTGGCGAATTCGACCAAAGCTCTTCCATAACCTTTTTTCTGATAGTTAGGCAGGACTTCAAGTTTCCAAAGAACAAGGAAGTCCCTGGACTTGTCAAAATACTCGTCGAATTTAGCGCTTCTTTTATACAGGCTCATGCGTGCTACAAGTTTGTCGCCATAAAAGATTCCGTAAAAAGGTGATTGGCTGTCATTTTCGATGATGTTACCTTCTAAATCATCTAGCATTGACAGTTCCTGTATCCCGTATTCTTTGAATTTTTTGAATTCCTCAAGCGTTTTAAAATTTACAAGTAATCGTTCCACCTTGTATTCCATAAAAAAGCTCCCCCTTAATTCTGATAAACCTCTTCCGATAGTACCCTTTGAAAGTCATCCCACTGATCTTTACCATGTGGAATTCCAGCTTAGGTCAAATCTAGTATGACATCATCGACTAATCCTAGCTGTCTAAATGCTTATAGCCTTTTATCCCCCGTCCTTTTCCCTTAAATTTCCCGTGGGTTGAGTTTGGAGTTATCTTTTGTTCCTAAAAGTATTCAAAATGGCTAAGCTTTTCGTATCTAATATACCATTAAATTAACGCTTAAAGAAGAAAATATATCTTCAATGGCGTATTAATAGTTCTTTCCATTGGTATTTTATGACGAGCCATTGTTAATGGCAGTTCAATTTCATTCAAATACGTGTGCTGTGTTTTCCAACGATGGGAAAATTGATGCAGGATAAAAAAGATAATGTGATAAAATAGGGAATATATTTCAAAAAGTAAGGAAGGGTATTATGAGAATCGGAATCATTGGGGGAGGGGCCATAGGGCTGCTGTTTGCGTCTCATTTAAGTGAAAAACATGGTGTGACACTTTATACTCATACTGCGGATCAGGCGTCCATCATCCAACGTGATGGGATCCGTCTTATTACGGATGGTGAAAGCAGGCTGCTGACAGGCATCATTTCCAAGGGCCTGGATGATGGGATATCGGATGTGGAGCTTCTAATATTGGCCGTCAAGCAATATCACCTGCCGCAAATATTGCCTAGGATCAAAGGTATTCAGGTTCCAATGCTATTCTTGCAGAATGGCTATGGGCATATATCTTATTTAAAGCAGCTTCAATCCCCGACCATATATGTGGGGGTAGTGGAGCATGGGGCAATGAAACATGACGGGAATACCGTGGAGCATACTGGGCAAGGCATTACAAGGGTCGCTTCCTTTAAAGGGGAACTTGAGCAACTATCGTTAGTGAATGAAAGGATCGACCATTTTCCTTTTGCGAAGAGTGAGGATTTTCACTCGATGCTGATCGATAAGCTTGTCGTTAATGCAGTGATAAACCCGTTAACGGCGATACTTGGTGTGGAAAATGGCGGTTTAATCACTAACCCCTACTATTACCAATTATTTCAAGAACTTTTCGGGGAAATCTCCAGTATTTTGGAGGTTCATAATAAGGATAAGGCATTTGAACATGTGAAATCCGTTTGTATGTCAACTGCAGAAAATCGATCGTCAATGCTGAAAGATATAGAAAATGGCTGCAAAACGGAAATTGATGCTATTTTGGGTCATATCCTCTCGGAGGCAAAGAGTAAAGGGAAAAGTGAATGCCTGACATCTTCTCTATATAAGATGGTCAAAGGAAAAGAATCTCAGGGGGGATGAGAATGTGCCGTACGTAGTTTCAAGCCTTGCCGCGATATTTATTACCTTGCCTTTCGTAGGGTATTTACTTTTTTTTATCAGTGCCAAACAATTTACTGGAAACCATAGGCGCTCCGTTCAATTTGCTATGGACATGAGTACGCTGCTGTTCGTATTATCCGTCCATTATTTGATCATTACGATTTGGGATAAGCAAATTCTTTGGGTGATCATGCTGATCATGATCATCAACGCATTCGTGGTGGTCCTTGTCCATTACAAGGTAAAAGAAGAAATCATTTTCCATAAGGTATTAAAGGGTTTTTGGAGAGTGAACTTCGCCTTCTTTTTCGTAGCTTACCTTCTATTATTTTCCATCGGAATAATTACAAGTATTACGAAGATATTTACTACATAACATAGAACATCGCATCAATTTTCTGCTGCTGGGCAACTTCTTTTGTTTTCTTAAACCGGAATGTTATACTCTAAAAAGAATTGTAGTTGCAGAGAAAGGGAGAACAGAAATGGAGATGAAAGATCTCGCGTTACCATCTTTAAACCGTTTTGCATCGGACTATTTACAAAACCGTCTTGAAACGGAGGATTATTTTCACTATGACTTGTCTAAGCCTGACATTTATCTCAATAGATATAATGAATTGATGAACCGCTCTTTTTTACGTGATGAATTGTCGGATTACATACAACAATACATGTCTCGTTTTTCAATCAGTGAGACAGTTAAGGCGAATATTGCAAGGTTGCGCAGGGATGATTCCGTTGTGGTGATTGGAGGACAGCAGGCTGGGTTATTATCAGGGCCGCTGTATACCATTCATAAAGTGATTTCGATCATTAAGCTTGCGGAAGAACAGGAAAAAGAATTGGGGCAGCCAGTCATTCCAGTTTTTTGGATAGCTGGGGAAGATCATGATTTGGCTGAAGTCAATCATGTTTATGTTATGAAAAACGGTAAACCCGATAAGAAATCCTATCCTTCCTATCAGCCTTATAAAACAATGGTTTCTGATGTAGAGCTGGAAACGGATAAGGCTGAGAAGTGGCTTGAGGAAATCATTGAAACTTATGGAGAAACGGCCTTTACGAATAAACTCCTGATTGATATGAAGGAAACCATTAAGCAATCGAATACTTTCGTTGACTTCTTTGCCAGACTGATTCATGAATGGTTCAAAGAATATGGCCTTTTACTAGTTGATGCCGGAGATCCGGAGTTAAGGAGAATTGAGAAGGCATACTTTGAATCGATGATCAATGAAAGTGGACGGATTGCTGAAGTGGTCGAGGAACAGCAATCATTCATGCATGCGAAAGGGTATGCAAAAATGATTGAAATGGATAATCGGGCAGCTAATTTATTTTATTATGATCCAGAAAAAAAAGATCGATGTTTACTCGAACGTGTAGAAGGCGGTTTCAGCGGTAAAAACGGTGAGGTATCATTTACCAGGGAGGAACTCTTGCAGATTGCCAAAAATCATCCAGAACGATTAAGCAACAATGTCATTACACGCCCGCTCATGCAGGAAATGCTTTTCCCTGTATTGGCTTTCGTTTCTGGACCAGGGGAAATAGCTTATTGGGCAGAATTAAAAAAGGCATTTGAGTTGTTTTCCATGAAGATGCCCCCAATCATTCCTAGGTTAAACATCACGCTGGTAGAGCGCAGTATCCATAGCGACCTTGAAGAAATGGAACTCAGTTTGGAAACTGTTCTGACCGAAGGAACCGCTAATGCTGTGAAAAGTTACCTTGATTCGGTGAAAGATGAGACGATTGACACCCTGTTCGGGACACTGAAATCACAGCTTGAAGAGAACCATGAAAAGCTATTTGCCCACGCTGTCTCTTTAGATAGAGCACTTGAGCCGATGTTGAACAAAAACATTGAATTCATTCAAAAGCAATTGAATTTCATGTATGGCAAAATCGGTGACCGTACAAAGGAACGGCATTCTGTCACATTGAAAAAATATGAACGGATCGCAAATTCACTGTACCCTCTTGGATCACCCCAGGAGAGGATTTGGAATGTGTTTTATTACTTGAATCAATACGGGCCAGAGTTCGTACGGGATATGATGAAACTGGAATACCGGTTCAATAATCAGCATAAATTGATTTTTATTTAGAAAAACCATCCGTTTTGGGGAAAAGTGGCGGACACATCATATTGAATAAGGTTGCCGCAAACCAATCCTGCCGGAGGGATTAAAAATGTAAAAAAAGACAGGTGCTAAAGCCTGTCTTTTTTTCTGTTTCCTGGGCACTTGTCAGGTAGTCTCTTCGACAGGAATGGTGGGGCTGCGTCTTAGTCTGAGTCCATTCGCGGGATGTGCACGTTTCTGTAAATAATTTGGCTAAATAAACTTAAGTAGAAAAGAAGGGAATTTTTACTTGGAAGGAGAAAGTAAAAACAAGTGGAGAAAGGTGGGGGAATGTGGTACATTGAGATTAGAATGTGGGGGTATTGGGTATGTTCATGGGAGAGTACCATCATAACATCGATATAAAGGGCCGTTTGATAGTCCCAGTGAAATTCAGGGAAAATCTCGGGGAGCAATTTGTCCTTACCCGCGGACTCGATCAATGTTTATTTGGTTACCCTATGGAAGAGTGGAAGCTGCTTGAAGAAAAGCTGAAAGCCCTGCCTTTAACAAAAAAAGATGCCCGAGCCTTTACCCGTTTTTTCTTTTCTGCTGCTACAGAATGCGAAATTGATAAACAAGGGCGTATTAATATCCCCACGCCGCTTACTTCATATGGCCAATTGGAAAAAGAATGTGTAATTCTTGGTGTTACCAATCGTATTGAGATTTGGAGCAAATCCCTTTGGGAAAACTATTTTTCAGCTTCTGAGGATTCTTTCGCTGAGATAGCAGAAAATATGATTGGCTTTGATATTTAAGGCTGCCCCCAGAAATAGGGTCACTCAATAACCGATTGGAAGGATGTCTAACATGTTTCAACATACAACAGTGTTATTAAAAGAGACGGTTGATGGATTGAACATCAAACCTGATGGAATTTATGTGGATTGTACTTTAGGAGGAGCCGGTCACAGCGAATACTTACTTTCACAGCTCTCTGACAAGGGTAGGCTTTATGCTTTTGATCAGGACGAAACGGCGATTCGGAATGCCAAGGAAAAATTGGAAAGCTATGGCGAACGTATTGTTCTTGTTCCTAATAATTTTAAATACTTAAAAGAAGAGTTGAATGCCCGCGGAATCGAGAAAGTGGACGGGATCCTATATGATTTGGGTGTTTCATCCCCACAATTGGATACACCAGAACGTGGTTTCAGCTATAACCATGATGCACCATTGGATATGAGGATGGACCAAAGTGCTGCCATTTCTGCCTATGATGTCGTGAATACTTGGTCATTCCATGATTTGCTGAGAATTTTCTTCCAATATGGCGAAGAAAAGTTTTCGAAACAAATTGCCAGGAAAATTGAAGCGGCACGTGAAATAAAACCGATTGAAACGACCTTCGAACTTGTGGAGTTAATTAAGGATGGGATACCAGCCCCGGCAAGACGTAAAGGCGGACATCCTGCGAAACGAGTGTTCCAAGCAATAAGAATCGCTGTGAATGACGAACTTGGTGTCTTTGAAGATTCCTTGGAGCAAGCCATATCACTTTTGGATAAAGAAGGAAGAATATCTGTCATTACATTCCATTCACTAGAAGATAGAATTTGTAAAACGGTATTTAAAAAAGCCAGCAGCATGCCGGACCTTCCGCCTGGACTTCCAGTTATCCCGGATGAATTCAAACCAACTATGAAAATAATTACGAGAAAACCGATTTTGCCATCTGAAGAAGAATTGGAAGGGAATAATCGTTCCCGGTCGGCTAAGCTAAGAATCGCCGAAAAGCAATAAATACAGAAAAAAATCAGTAGAGGGGGAACATGAATGAGTTCCATAGCCAAAAAAATACAAGAACAGCAATATGAAGACCAACAGCAGCAACAGACGCACCAAACAGTGGTCATCCGTAAAGCGAAGATATCCATTGGTGAAGTTTTCTTACTATGTGCCCTTGCTATCATGGTTACCTTTATGGGAGTGAAAATAGTCTCTAATCAAGCGGCCATCTATGAAACGAATAAAGAAATCCAGCTAGTGGAAACGTCGATTGAAGAACAGGGTAAAGTGAATGATGATTTGAAAGTGCAGGTTGCTGAACTTAGTACATACGAAAGAATCTGGAAAAAAGCTGCAGCGCTAGGGTTCAAGTTAAATGAGAATAATGTGAAGGGTGTGCAGTGATAATGCAGAAACAAAAAAATATGAAGCATGGGGCAGCCGGATTATTCTTCTTATTCGGCCTGCTCTTTTTTGTGTTAGTCTGCCGCTTTTTGTATATTCAGGTGACAGGTACAGCAGGCGGGGAGGTACTGGCTTCAAAAATCGACAAGAAATATGAAAAAAAACAGGTCATAGAAGCAAAAAGGGGAAGCATACTCGATACTAAAGGTGAAGTCATCGCCGAGGATACTTCCTCCTATATCTTAAGGGCGGTACTCAGTGAAAAGGAGCCGGAGCATGTCAAGGATCCGGAGATGACTGCCAATAAGCTTGCTAAATATATCGACATGGATGAACAGGACATCTATGAAAGACTTACGAAAAAAAAGGCATACCAGGTGGAGTTTGGCAGTGCCGGCAAGGATTTGACTCAGGTCACAAAGCAGAAAATAGAAAAATTGGAACTGCCGGGAATTACATTCGGAAGGACCAATAAACGTTTTTATCCTAATGGGATTTTCGCTTCCCATCTGATTGGCTATGTAGAAAAGGATGAAAAAACGGGAGAAATGGCTGGTAAATTCGGCATCGAAAGGTACCTCAATAAAGAATTGCAGGAAACGGATGGGAAGCTGACATATGACAGTGACTCATGGGGCTTCCTCTTACCTGATAAGGAAGAAAAGGTTGTTGCTCCGGATAATGGCAATGATGTCATGCTTACCATCGACAAGAAAATACAAACATTCTTGGAAGACTCGATGAGCAAAGTGCAGGAAAAATACGATCCTGAACAAATCATAGCGATTGTCTCCAATCCGAAAACGGGGGAAATCGTGGCGATGGGGCAAAGGCCTACCTTCCATCCGACAACGAAAGTCGGTCTTACGGATACTTGGCGGAACCTGGCTATTGAAGAAACCTTCGAACCGGGATCAACCATGAAAACATTCACCCTTGCCGCAGCTGTTGAGGAAGGGGTCTTTAATCCGAATGAAAGCTTTGTCGCTGGAACCTACAAAGCCGGATCAGGGAAAATCGGAGATCATAGCGGAATCGAAAGAGGGAAGAGCATGACCTTTCTTGAAGGGGTTCAACGTTCCTCCAACGTCGCTTTTGCTACTCTTGCAATGGATAAGATAGGAGCGGATACTTTCCGTGAGTATTTGACTAAGTTCGGATTTGATAAAAAAACGGGAATTGACCTGCCGAACGAGATAACTGGAAAAATTCAATACAAGTATAAGCTTGAAAAAGTTACTACTTCCTTTGGACAGGGTTCGACCGTTACACCGATTCAACAAATCCAAGCTGCATCCGCAATAGCCAATGACGGGAAAATGATGCGGCCGTATGTGATAAAAAGCATTTCTGATCAGGATACTGGAAAAATTCTGAAAACAACTAAGCCGAAAGTTACAGGGCAACCGATTTCGGCAGAAACTGCAAAACAAGTACGTGATTATTTGGAAACGGTAATTTCCGCGAAAAAAGGAACAGGGAAAAAATATGCCATTGAAGGATATGAAGTAGCGGGGAAAACCGGTACTGCACAAATTGCGGGTCCGACAGGTAGATATTTAGAAGGGAAAAATAACTATGTGTTCTCCTTTCTAGGCATGGCTCCAAAAGATGATCCGCAGTTGGTCATGTATGTGGCGGTCAAGCAGCCGAAGTTAGGTGTATCTTATGTTGGGGCTGATCCATTGTCAGAGATATTTAATCCTGTTATGCAAAATAGCCTGCAATATCTAAACATAAAACCTTCTGAGGTGAAAAAACAAAAAGCAAATAAAATCGTGGACTATGCGAATCAAACCGGGAGTTCAGCTGTCAAAGAACTGAAGGAACTTGGCTATGATGTAAGTACGATAGGAAGTGGACGTAAAGTGCTCGATCAATCCCCAAAAGCGGGGAGCGTACTCTTACAGGGTGAAAAGGTAATCCTCAGGACGGAAGGCGAAATGAAAGCTCCTGACATGAAGGGATGGTCCCTGCGCGATGTTATGAAATTGGCTAAGGTTGCAAAACTGGATCTAAAAACTGAAGGTACTGGATATGTGAGTAAACAAAGTCTTGAGGCTGGGAAAAAAGTAAAGGAAGGAGAGACATTCAATATTGAATTATCCCAGCCTGAGGGGGCTGGTGAAGATATACCGACAAAAGGGAAAACAGAGTGAAGATAAAGAGGGGATCCAAATGGATCCCCTCTTTAATTCTTTCAAACAAAGTTTGTAGTCTAGCATCGAGTAGACAAGCATATATTGAAGCATGTATGAAATGGAGGTGCCTGTTTTTGCGTGTTTCGAATGTTACTGTCCGAAAACGGCTGGCAATCGCATTGGCGATCGGTATCGTTGTTTTTTTTATCATTGATATCCGATTGGGAATTGTACAGTTTTATCTAGGGGATAAGTTGACGGGGCTGGCTAAAGATTCCTGGAGCAGGAATATTCCTTTTGAAGCCAAACGAGGAGAAATTCTGGATCGGAATGGTGTTGAGCTGGCAACGAATATATCTGCACCAACAGTCTATGTCATCCCAAGACAGATTGAGAATCCTGGGGAGACGTCGGAACAGCTTGCTTCAATATTGGATATGACAAAGGAAAAGGCTTATCAATGGTTAACGAAACAGGCGATGAGCGTCAGAATTCCGGAAGGCAGAAAGATATCTCATGAAAAGGCGAAGGAAATTAAAGCATTAGGGATAAAGGGCGTTTACATCGCTGAGGATTCAAAGCGCCATTATCCATTTGGTGAATACCTTTCGCATGTTCTTGGCTTTACAGGCTCTGACAATCAAGGGTTGATGGGTATTGAATTGTCATATGATAAGGAACTAAGCGGGGAAAAGGGATTCGTGAAATTTTACTCCGATGCTAAAGGGAAAAGACTTGAAAATATGGCCGATGACTATAAGCCCCCTGTTGATGGTGATAACTTGAAGCTAACCATCGATAGTAAAATCCAGACAATTGTGGAGAGGGAGCTCGATAATGCGGAGGCTACATATGATCCCGATGGTATAATTGCCATTGCGATGGACCCGAATACAGGGGAAATATTGGCAATGTCAAGCAGGCCAACCTTCGATCCGGCCAACTTCCAAAATGTACCTTCAGAAGTATATAACCGTAATTTACCAGTTTGGAGTGTATATGAACCAGGTTCGACTTTTAAGATCATCACGCTTGCTGCGGCGCTTGAGGAAGGGAAGGTCGACTTACAAAAGGAACATTTTTACGATTCCGGACATGTGGAAGTGTCAGGGTCTACACTGCATTGCTGGAAAAGAGGAGGACATGGGGACCAGACTTTTCTTGAAGTCGTCGAGAACTCATGTAACCCTGGTTTTGTAGAATTAGGGAACCGGCTTGGTAAAGACAAGCTGTTTAAATATATAAGTGATTTCGGGTTTGGTCAAAAGACAGGGATTGATTTAACCGGAGAAGGAAAAGGAATCATGTTCAACATGGATCAAGTGGGTCCGGTTGAGCAGGCAACGACAGCGTTTGGACAAGGTGTAGCCGTAACGCCCATTCAGCAGGTGACAGCGGTATCGGCGGCCGTAAATGGAGGAACTTTGTATACACCTTATATCGCGAAGGAACTTGTTAATCCAAAAAATGGGGAAGTACTGATGCGAAAGACCCCGCAGGCGAAGAAAAAAGTGATTTCAGAAGCGACCTCGAAGAAAGTCCGTGAAGCACTTGAATCCGTTGTCGCCCAAGGTAGCGGTAAGGGAGCATTCGTGGAGTCGTACCGAGTTGGCGGGAAAACGGGTACAGCCCAAAAAGCTGAAAATGGCAGATACCTTGATAATAATTATATTCTCTCATTCATCGGGGTCGCCCCAGCGGATGATCCGCAAATCGTCGTTTATATAGCTGTGGACAATCCTAAAGGAACGGTACAGTTCGGCGGGGTCGTTGCCGCACCGATCGTTGGGAATATCATGGAGGATTCACTTAGGGCCATGGGCGTCAAGCCAAGGAAAAACCAGATTGAGAAGGAAACGGTCTGGACGGATCCGGTCATGGTCGAGGTACCTGACGTTGTGGGTATCAGCAAAAAAGAGTTGCAAACCCAGCTCATTGACCTTAAGCTGGATATTGCCGGAAATGGGGATAAAGTCATAAATCAAGCCCCCGATCCAGGTGTTAAAGTAAAACAAGGCTCCACAATAAGAATTTATCTTGGCGAAAATACAGAATAAGTATAATATAATATATGAATAGTTAAAGCGGCTGAAGAATCATCAGCCGCTTTGTTTACGGAGTCGGGATAACCCCGTATAATTGAAATTGGTTTCTCGACAAGCCAAGGCTAATCACATATAATGAATCCTCAAATTAAGTTGAGAGGGATGGAAAAATGAAGCTTCACAAATTATTATCTTATTTACACTCCTTATTTACGTATGAAGGAGAAAATCCTGAAATCACCTCCATTGAAAATGATAACCGTAAAGTCATAGACGGAAGTTTATTTGTTTGTATAAAAGGTTATACAGTCGATGGCCATGATTTTGCCCGACTTGCTGTAGAACATGGAGCTGCAGCAGTCATTGCCGAAAGGCCGCTTGACCTCGATGTTCCCGTGATCATAGTCAGGGATTCGAGCAGGGCGATGGCGGTGCTTGCCGATGCATTCTATGGCCATCCAACTCAAAAGATGCGCTTGATCGGAATTACAGGTACGAATGGAAAGACGACGACCAGTCACTTATTGGAAAAAATTTTCGAGGATCGACAAGAAAAAACAGGCTTGATTGGCACGATGTATACAAAAATTGCCGATACGGTATATGAAACTAAGAATACGACGCCAGATAGCGTTACGCTGCAGAAGGCTTTTCATGAAATGGCCGAAGCATCCGTTACCACTGCGATTATGGAAGTTTCATCGCATGCACTTGAGCTTGGACGCGTCCATGGCTGTGATTATGATATTGCCGTCTTTACGAATCTCACACAGGATCATTTGGATTTTCATAAAACCATGGACAGATACAGGCAGGCAAAATCCTTGTTTTTCTCACAGCTAGGCAATGCTTACATAGAAAATCGTCCTAAATATGCTGTGCTTAATGCCGATGATGAGGCAGCAGCTGATTTCATTAAAGCGACTGCCGCTACAGTCGTAACATACGGCATAGACAAAGAAGCAGATATCAGGGCCAAGGATATACAAATTGATGCAAATGGCACATCGTTCACCTTGACAGCAGGTAAAGAAGAACGTTACATTCAGCTGAAGCTAATTGGTAAGTTCAGTGTTTATAATGTGCTCTCAGCAATCTCAGCTGCTTTGTGCGCCGGTAACGATCTAGATGAGACAATTAGATCCATCGAGGATATAAAAGGTGTTGCAGGCCGTTTTGAGCTCATTACAGCGAATCAGGACTTCGCTGTCATTGTTGACTATGCCCATACTCCGGACAGTTTAGAAAATGTTCTAAAGACTGTTGGCGAGTTTGCCAGAAAGAAAATTTTCGTGATAGTGGGCTGCGGCGGGGACCGCGACAAGACAAAGCGTCCCATCATGGCCGAAATTGCATGCAGCTTGGCGACTGACCCGATCTTCACTTCGGATAATCCGCGCAGTGAAGATGCTGCCCAGATCCTACGGGATATGGAAGCTGGTGTAGCAGGCAAAGAATATACCGTTATTGAAGATCGCAGGCAGGCGATAGCTTACGCTGTTACCAAGGCGGAAGAGGGCGACGTTATATTAATAGCCGGAAAAGGTCATGAAACCTATCAATTGGTCGGTGACGAAGTGCTTCACTTCGATGACCGTGAAGAAGCGGAAAAGGCGATTCAAAGTCGTCTGGGTTCAATTTGAACCAAAGCTGAAATTGCCTTTGCGAAAAATAAGAAAGGCTCATTTCGTAAAGATTGTTGTTTTTTAAAACTAAACGATTTAAGGTTGATGGAGCGCAAGTGCGAGACTCCTACGGGAGCAACGGGACTGGTGAGACCCCACAGGCGTTTACGCCGAGGAGGCTTACCGGCCGCCCCGCGGAAA
>NZ_JBHVQU010000066.1:0-19876 GCF_042886655.1 Peribacillus sp. NPDC058002
TTTACTCGTGAATTCACACTGTTTACTCGTGAGTTCACGCTGTTTACTCGTGAATTCACGCTGTTTACTCGTGAATTCGCACTGTTTACTCGTGAATTCGCTGTTTACTCGTGAATTCACACTGTTTACTCGTGAGTTCACGCTGTTTACTCGTGAATCTACGCTATTTACTCGTGAATTCGCATTTTTATCATTTCATGCATAAAGAAAGCAGCGATTCCCTTAAGAATCGCTGCACCTCCTATTTATGCTCCTGCCCAAACATCTTTGGCATATCTGCCATTTTCCTCTAATGATTGCAGCCATATTGTGGCTTCTTCTTTCGATGTTTGATAGAAATGCATATAGCTTTCGATTAGTGTTCGTTCAACATCGGGTGCCATTTTGCTTCCGTCTCCGCAGATGTATAGGTGCCCGCCTTCTTTTAATAAAGGAAGGATTTCATGGGCGTTTTCCGCTAATCGGTTCTGGACGTATGTTTTTTCTTGACCGGGACATCTGGAGTAAGCGGTGTGCAGTGTTACAAGGCCTTCTTGTTCGGCTTGCACGAGTTCTTCTTGATAGAGGAAATCGTGTTCCGGATTACGGCATCCAAAGTAAAGGTGAGCAGCCCCTAAAGTTTCACCTTTTTCTTTCAAAGCGCGGCGTGCCTGTATGAATCCCCTGAATGGTGCAATTCCTGTCCCAGGTCCAATCATGATGATTGGTTCTCCTGTTTTCTCTGGAAGTTGGAAGTTGGATTGCGGCGTATTGATAAAGCAGGCCATTTTGTCTCCTTGGGAGCGATTAGCCAAATAATTCGATGCAATTCCTTTGTATTCCCCGTTTCCGCTCAAAGCTTCTCCACGGACGACGCTGACGGTGATGCTTGCTTCTCCTTCTTTGTGGAGTGGTGAGCTTGAGATAGAATAGTATCTTGCTTTTAAAGGTGGCAGTAAAGCCAGGAAACGTTCAAATGGGATTTCACATGCAGGATACTTTTCTATAAGGTCAAGCATGGTTATGCGCTTGTTCAGGATTTCTTGTTTATAGGTACTGTCCAAAAGTAGATCTTCAAGTTCTTTTACATGCGGAGGACATACCGTATGAGCGGCAAGCGCCCGAATTTGAGACCGGGTGGCGGGTTCTTGGAACTCCACATGGTTTGATAGTAATTCTTCTAGTTTTACCGGTTTTCCTGTAGGAAGATGGGCAGCTTTTCCGGAATCCCCAGTCAGATTCACGTAATCTTGACCGTTCAGATTAAATCGACTGAGCACTCGCTCGACAAGTTCCGATGGATTTTGCGGAAGTACCCCGAGATGATCGCCTTCCTGATAATGTATTCCCTCTGGCAGAGTTAATTCTATATGCCGTGTACTTCTTCCGCTATCTTCATGTTGTAATTCTACATTCCTTTTTACGATGGAAGTAAAAGCATGATGGGTGCGGGCAAGTGGTGTGCCGCTCACATCACTTACGAAGTTCATCGTAATCGAGCTGACTGCCCGATCATTCCTATTCACTTCAATGTTCAGGGTTTTGGCAAGATTCTGCCAAAGGGCTTCTGTCCATTTCTCGTAATCTCCTTCAAAGTCATCGCTTGCATCTCCATAGCCTGTTTCCGACAGCCGCACTGCTCCTTTTTGTTCCAGTTGCTCATCAATGACGATTGGAATGCGTTGGTACGTATTGGCCCAATTGCGGTCCCCGCAGCCGAAGATCGCATATTGAACACCATCCAATGTGTTACCCTTGCTTTCCTTCAGCCATGAAACGAAGTCACCTGCATTATCCGGTGGATTTCCATTATAAGATGCCGTGACTATAAGAACAGCTCCTTCTTGAGGAAGCCGATCGGTGTAATCATTTAAAGGGGCAACCTTGGCTTTGAAGCCTTGTCGCTTCCCTGTTTCGGCAAGGTCACGAGCAATCCCTTCCGCTGTTCCCATATTTGACCCAAACAGGACGAGTAATGGTGTCCCATGTGCTGATTCGCTTGAAGATACCGTGGCTTTTTTGTCCACTGGCTTTGATTCTGGAGGAGCAGCGGTAAATGACATCGCCGGCTTCCTCGGTGAAACGCGCATGGTCAATCCGTCCGGTTTGAGAGTCAAAGTTTCTTTAACATCCAATTGATATCCTTCATGATCGATCAAGTCAAAGTGCTGTAAAACCATACCAAGCATCAGTGTCGCTTCATGAAGGGCAAACTGCTGTCCGATACAGGCACGCTGCCCGTTTCCAAACGGTTTATAAGCATGATAAGGGATGGAATCCAAATCCTCGAACCGCTCTGGAATGAACGATTCAACATCATTACCCCAAACGGATGGATCACGGTGTAGTTCGGGAATGAGCAGCGAGAACACATCGCCTTTCTTCACATTATATTTTCCACCCAGCATGGTATCTTCTTTCGCATAAACGGAAAACGCCGGAGCTGTCGGCCACAGACGAAGCGTTTCATTCAGCACCATCCTTACATATTTCAGCTTTTTCACTTGTTTGTAATCAGGAACATCATCACCTAGCACTTCATCGACTTCCTGCTGCGCTTTTTTTAACTTATCTCTGTTATTCATGAGGAAATAGATGGCGAACGATAGGAGACCGCTCGTCGTTTCATGCCCAGCTATTAAAAAGGTAATGATTTGAAAGCGAATATTTTCATCATCCAGTGATAGGCCCGTTTCGGGATCGACTCCTTTCAACATATGGGAAAGAAGGTCATCTTCTCCCTGATCACCATTTTGTTTTCGGTCAGCAATCAATTCATCCACTAGAGAGACCATATATTGAATGTCTTCCCTGAATTGTTTTTTAGATTTGATCATCAGTTTATCTTGGATGCCAAGCCGCTGCGTTTGGCTCATCGCTTCATCCAACGCACGCACCATACTGGTGACAAATGGATGGGTGGTCTCCCGATAAAAGCTGTTAAAACGGTAATTGAACCCGCAGAGTCCAATCGTATCCAAGGTCAATCGTGTCATATCTTCAGGAACATCTATCCCATCAGCCGGATTCAATCGTGCCCATTTTTGAATGAGTTGGGTAGCAAGATCCACCATTTTGGCATGATATCCCTTCATTGCTTGCTGGCTAAAGCTGGGCAGCAGGATGTTATGGGCCTTTTTCCAATTTGGCTCCTCCGTTTCACTTGTGAAAAGGCCATCGCCGCCAAATGCTCTCACTTTTTGCAGGGCTGGACCGACTTTCTTATCAAACCTTGTTTCATCACAAATTTCTTTTGCGAGGTCGGCACTGGATACGAATGTAGTGATTCGACCCGGAAATTGAAACTGAAAAACCGGCCCAAGTTCTCGTGCCAGCTTCATGAAGGACTGAAGCGGCTTATCCTTATCAATGATAGGCAGGCTGCCTAGGGGGCCATATGTCTTTGGCTGTGGAAACTGAGTTGTGTTTTCCATTTTATTAGCACCTCTTTACAATAGTTTAGAATGCGGAATGAACGTTCATTCCGTTTACGTGTTAAAATTTACCAGTAATGCAATCGGACTGCATCCCAGAAGCTTTCCTCCACATCTGCCAAAAGTTTTGGGTCAGGATCTAACTCCCCGATGCGAACAAGTCGCTCAAGTTCAAGAAAAGCTCCATAAATGATGGCAATCAAAGCGGATGAAGGAAGCTCCTTTATTTCTTTTTTCTCTTTTCCTGATTCAAAGAAATTTCTAAATATATCCAATAACCCTTGAAAGCTAGCATGACTATCTTCATTTAAAAAATGGGCTCCACTATGGATTTTAATAAAATAAATTGCTTGCTCCTGCTCGGTTGTAAAGTGAACCATTGATTTAAAAATATGGTGAAACTGATTGCGAATTGAATCATCATGAGGAAATCCATTCTTGACCGTTTCAGTAAAAATATCCAAGTACTCTTGAAAAATCTTGTTGCCCAGCACTTCCTTATTCTCGAAATAACGATAAATGGTACCCGCTCCAACTCCAGCCGATGTAGCAATCATCGGAATCGTCGTCGCATCATATCCCCGTTCTGCGAATAGCTCTAAAGCGCTGGATACTATACTGTCTCGTTTATTTACTGCAGTGATCATAATGATTCACCCCTTTTTTTCAAGATGCGGAATGAATGTTCATTCCTTTCAGTGTAAGTGTATACCCAATAAAATCCCATCTCAATCGCGCATACTACCCAGATTTTGTGAATTATTTGTTAACAAAGGGGGATTAAAGTCTGGATTTTTTTATTTTCGAGGAATCAAACAGGTAATACGAACTATCATTTACCCATAAAAAAAGCTGTTAGTCACAGCTCTTCAAGTTTAAAACAGGATGATTTTCATGTTAATCCATTGAATCAAAGGTTCTTATGCATGATGATAGCGTTCAGATAGTTTCTTTTTATGGGCATTGAACACTTCTTCCAATGGGATATTGTACTTGTTCGCAATCACAATCAAGTTTCCTAGCACATCTCCCAATTCTTCGGTTAACTCCTGTTTGTTTTCTTCATACGAACCATTAACCTCATCAGGTCTATCCCTGCCAATTTCAAGGGAGCGAATGGCTCGTGCCACCTCGCCAGTTTCTTCTGCCAAAAAGCCGATGCGAATGAAAATGTCCAATTCTGACCATCCTCGTGCTTCATAATAATCTTTTACCCATTGTTGAAATTCAGTGACGTTCATATTCATCCGCCTTTCAGTTAGATTAATTCAAGTTTAACAAATCTTCCTGAATTTTGTATGATAAGAAAGGAAGATTACTAAAGGGGAGATGTGATATTTTGAAAAGTCTAGCTGTATTTTGTGGATCAAGCAAAGGTGCATCTGCTGTCTATGTAGATGAGGCTAAAAAACTGGGTGCGGAACTGGCAAAACGTAATATTACCCTGGTCTATGGAGGCTCAAGTGTAGGGATCATGGGCGCAGTTGCAGATTCCGTTCTGGAAGCAGGCGGAAAAGTAGTTGGCGTCATGCCAGATTTTCTAGAAAAAAAGGAAATAGCGCATAAGAACTTAACTGAATTGATCGTGGTGGAGTCCATGCATGAAAGAAAAGCAAAAATGGCTGAGCTTGCAGATGGGTTCATGGCTTTGCCAGGCGGGCCAGGAACATTGGAAGAATTCTTTGAGATTTTCACTTGGGCTCAGCTCGGTCTTCATCAAAAACCTTGCGGACTCTTAAATATCAACCACTATTATGATCCTTTGGTCGCTTTATTCAATCATATGTCCGACGAACAGTTCCTGCATGAAAAATTCCGTTCCATGGCGCTGGTAGATGTTGAACCAAATGGACTTCTTGATCAATTTAATACATATGAACCGCCAAGCGTAAAAACTTTCATTACCGAAAAACAAACCTGATCATAAAACAGCCGGCCAAGATCAATAATGACCTTGGCCGGTTGTGATAAACTGCTGCCTACTTAATGGTTACGGAAATATCAGGTTTAAATAATCTCCATGCCCTTTAATAAGTTGCACTTCATGTTCGGATGAAATCCAGAAGAAATGAAATGTCAGCCCCTCTTCATCTCCTCCACCCGTTGGCTGATGGTCCCATTCATCAGGAACATCATATACACGTATTTGATAAAAATATCTGTTATGTATGGCACCATCTGCGTTCTCCCAAAAATCTTCTGCAATAAACATCTGCACATGAAAATTTTCCAGACCTGTTTCTTCTTTCATTTCCCTAATCACCGCCTGGCAAGCATCTTCTTGAGGCCTCACTGTTCCCTTGGGTATCTGTATACCCGCTTCCTTAATGGGATGTTGAAAAACCAATACCTGTGTTACTCCCTTATTGATTCTTGTCACATACCCGTAGGCTTTTTTTATCGGCATCACCATCATTCCCCCGTTATTGCACATGATAGATCAATCACCAAAAGCAAATATGAGCTCTGTCTCGCATACAATTTCTCCATCGACAGTAGCCCTTCCTTTTCCTTTACCAATGGGACCTTTCAAGCGAGTAATCTCTACTTCTAAACGTAACTGGTCCCCTGGCCTTACTTGCTTTCTAAAACGACATCCATCGATTCCAGCCAAAAGCCCGATCCGCCCTTTATTTTCTTCTTTTGTAAGCATGACAACAGCACTAACCTGCGCTAATGCCTCCACGATCAATACGCCTGGCATCACTGGATAATTTGGAAAATGGCCAGTAAAAAACTCTTCATTTGCTGAAACATTTTTAATGGCCGCCGCTCTCTTTCCTTCTTCCAATTCCAGTACTCTATCAACTAAAAGAAATGGATAGCGATGCCTGATAATATCTTTGATTTCCTGGATATCAATCAATATTAAGTCCCCCATTGCAATGGATTGTTTTCCCTTTATTTTACCATCCAACAACATGATGTGGATATTTTTGTATTTATCACACTGCACTCCGTTCAACAAAAAAAGGCTGCCTGAGCAACCCTGTTTCTTGATTCCGCCTACAAATCCTTTGATCTTTTTTCCTTCGATTTTGTCAACGGGGATAGAATCATTTGTTCACACCTCTCATAGCCCCCTAATAATTTATGAATCAAGCTTATTTTAGGAACAACAATGTAAACCGCCAATCCTGAAATGGTGCTCAGGATAGCTCCGGCCAGCACATCCGCCGGAAAGTGGACACCTACCCAAATACGGGAAATGCCAACAAGGAAAGCCAGCATGATCCATAACAGCCACCATCCTCTTTTGAAAAGCCAAAAGGATATACAAAACGAGAAAAACAAGATGGTGTGATCGCTTGGAAATGAATTATCCACTGCCTTTTCAATCAGCTTATTAACATTGGTCAATTCAGCAAATGGCTGATTGTTTGAATGCAATTTCCCTGCCATCTTCCCCATCATTTCTGCTATTACAAATGTAATCATCCCACAAACAACCATCATTCTACTCTGTTCATTTCGAGTGAACCATATTACGATGACAGCTAATGCTAAGAAAAAAACCATGTACTCGGCAATGAAAATGGCAGAAGGGTTTAAATAATCATATTGTTTCCCTAGGTCATTGATCATTCTAAATACATTGATATTCAGCTCAAAAATATCCATTCCTTACCCAACCTTCCTCTTTTTCTTTCATATTAAAAGAGAAAGGAAGTAAATCTCCATCGTTCTTCCTAACAGTTCGATCCATTATCTTACAACTTTGTCACACGCGTGTTAGTTCCGCTAGTGTATTAAATCTTCTTGTATATTTCCTGAACACTCTATATAATCCATTAAAAAACGAGGAGGGATAAAAATGCTCCACATTCAGAAAAATTCCGATACTGTCATCATTGTCATCCACGAAATATATGGACTGAACCAACATATGCAGGGTTTTTGTGAGTTATTATCAAAACAGGGTTTAGATGTGATTTGTCCCGATTTGTTAGAACGGGAGACGCCTTTTGATTATTCCCAAGAGGAGGCTGCGTATCGGCATTTTATGGAGAACGTAGGTTTCACGGGCGCTTTACATAAAATAAAGGATATATTATCGGATATTAAAGATGAATACCAAAAGATTTTTATCCTTGGATTCAGTGCAGGGGCAACTGTAGCATGGCTGTGCAGTGAGGAAGAATGTGTCGATGGAATAGTTGGATACTACGGTTCGCGCATTAGGAATTATGCAGAATTAGCGCCACAATGCCCTGCATTGCTATTTTTCCCACTGGAAGAGCCTTCATTTAATGTGGACGAGTTAATTTCAGCTTTAGAAATACAGAATCTCGAAATTCATAAATTCAATGGAAAACACGGATTCAGCGACCCTTACAGCTCAAACTATCATGCAGAATCAGCACAGATAGCCGTTAGCAAAATGATGAAATTTTTTATGGATCATGAACATCGGCCTAATGCCGTTTTGCATTGATCCAATGTATCGAACCCGCATCACTATGGGGATGACAGTCATTTTGAACCTTTTTATACTCTGTTTCCAATTCTTTTAAAGTTAACTTCTTCAACTGTTCCACACTCTTATTTACAGTATGGATCATCAGTTTATAGATCAATGCCTCCCGCCTTTCTTCCACGCCCTTCCTCATTTCTCCATCTCCTTTTATTCTGAGATTATATGAAATTTATCCTTAGACAGGGGGAATGACCGTCGGATTCCTTCTCCCCGATTTTCCTTATTTTCATATATTCATTCTCTAAATCGGTTAAGGTCAATTCAAAAAGATGGCTGTCATTCTTTTTATAAACCCCCTCGTTAATTAACTTGTTTATCAGGAAGTTTCTTTTTTTCTCAATCGCTTTACGTAATAATATCCCCATGATAAATCCTCCTTATAATCTTTCGGCTTGCCCATTCAAAAAAACCGGAGACACCTCTTTACATGAAAGAAAAGTCTCCGGTTTTCCGGTCAATTAACCTATAATTCCTATTTAATTACTAGGTATTATTATTTTTAATGATACTAACTCTGTAATCCGCAGTCAATAATTTTTTTCCTGCATCTTATTTATTTTTGCTTCGCTTCATGAAATGCTGCTTTCACTTTATCCAACAGGTCTTGATCCGAAATCAATTTATACCCTGTAAGTGCAAGGGCTTTTGCTCCGGTCAGGATGGCTTTGTCTCCAGCAGGAGATTTGGCACAGTCGCGGAATTCATTCGTATGGGCAATCAGCTCATCATGGCCAATTTTTATGTAAGGATGTGCTGTCGGCACTACATGGCTTACATTACCTGCATCCGTCGAACCATAGCCGCTCTCTTTTCGAGGAGCCACCGCTTCCCCTAATTGAGCCAGTTCTTCTTTTAACAGTTCATCCAGGACTGGATTAATGACAAAATCGAGCACTTCATTTTGGAAGCGTTCAACTTTTACGTTACTTCCTGTGGCAAGTGCAGCACCTTCAGCAACAGCACGTATTTTTTTGGACACTTCTTGGCAAAGTTTCCATGTTGTTGCTCTAATGTAAAATCTGGCGGAAGCATATTCAGGAATGATGTTAGGCGCTTCCCCGCCATTGGTGATGATTCCGTGGATTTTGACCTCGGCTGGTAGCTGCTGGCGCAAAGCATTAATGCCATTGAACAGCTGAATCACCGCGTCAAGTGCATTCACGCCTTCTTCAGGTGCTGCTGCTGCATGCGCTGACTTCCCGTAAAAATGAAAATCAAGGGGGTCGACAGCCAAAAACGGACTTGTGACACCCGTTTTCCCGGCAGGGTGGATAAGGATCGCCGCATCCACCCCATCAAATAGACCGTGCTTCACAAAACTGCCTTTTGCGCTTCCATTCGGCCCGCCCTCTTCTGCCGGTGTTCCGAAAACAATCACCTCTCCGCCTGTTTCCTCCAGTACTTGAGCCAAGGAAATGCCAGCTGCAACACTCGTCGTGCCGATGATATTATGACCGCAAGCATGGCCTAAACCCGGCAATGCATCATATTCGGCTAAAAAGGCAATTGTGGGTCCTTTCTTTGAAGAGGTTTTTTTGGCGATGAATCCTGTTTCATGTCCGGCAATATTGCGGGTCACTTCAAATCCTTCGCTTCGAAGTATTCCGGTTAATGTATCCGAAGCGAAGAATTCTTGATTCCCAATTTCGGGTTTGGCATGAATGGCTTGACTCGTTTCGATATATAATTTGGAATGAAGGTCGATGTGATCTTCAATGATCTGCTGATGCTGCTTCTGCACTAATTCTCTCGCCATATTCGTATCTCCCCTTTTTGGTTTAAGGAGCCGGATAGGCATCTTGCATCCATCCGGCATTCCTCCACTTGGTCTCAAGCATTATTTTTCATTTGCTGGTTTTGTCCAAGCATCCTGGTAATTGACCAATTCATCGACAGAAACATATGCAGGAATGGTGTTTCCTTTAAACGTTTTTTCTATGAACGCTTCCACTTTTTTCGATTGATAAAGCTCCACTAATTTTTGCAGCTCAGGACGATCGGCATTTCCCTTTTTAACTGCAATGATATTAATATATGGTTTCGCCGTTTTACTTTCATGGAATAATGAATCTTTTAAAGTAAGGCCCGCTTCGACAGCAAAGTTATTATTGATGGCTGAAGCATCGGCATCATCCAATAAACGAGGCGTATTGCCGGCAGCAACAGGCTGGATTTTCAATTTTTTCGGATTATCCTTAATGATTTCCAATGATCCCGATCCATTGAATTCCTTTTTCAATGTAATCAATCCAGCTTCCTGAAGAAGGAGCAGTGCACGGCCGAAGTTTGTCGCTTCATTCGGAACGGCAATCGTAGCACCATCCGGAAGATCCTTAAGACTTTTATGTTTTTTCGAATAAAGGCCCATGGGCGCAATGACAGTCGACCCGATGGCCTCTAATTTCAGATTTTGATCTTGAACGAATTCATCGAAGTAAGCGACCGTTTGGAATGAATTGGCATCGATTTCACCTTCACTTAACGCAAGGTTCGGTTGGATATAATCATTGAAAGTGACCAGTTCGATATTAAGCCCTTCCTCTTTCGCTATATCGACAATATATTCCCATGTTCTCGTATCCCCGCTGCTGACACCGACTTTCACTGTTTTCACATCATCCGAACCGCCTGATGCACCTTCTTTTTTCCCGCATGCTGCAGACACGATGGCCAATGCCAATACGATGATCGTTAATAAGATTTTCTTCATTTCTCCTACCTCCTGTTATGTTTATCTTCTTCTGATTTTTCTTGAAACGAAATTCCCGGTGGATTGCAATAATTGAACGATGATCACGAGCGCCGCCACCGTGACGATCATCGTCATCGTATCGAACCTTTGATAACCGTAAGCCAAAGCTAGATCTCCGACCCCGCCTGCACCGACGGCACCTGCCATGGCCGTAGAACCAACAAGCCCGATTGTCGCTGTTGTAAATGTAAGGATCAATGAACTAAGTCCCTCGGGAATCAAAAAGCGGTAAATGATTTGCCATGTCGTCGCCCCCATCGCCTGAGCTGCCTCGATGATCCCTTTGTCCACTTCCAACAGGGAGTTCTCCACAAGCCGGGCAATATAAGGGGCCGCGTAAAAGATTAACGGAACAATGGCCGCATTCGTTCCGATTGCACTGCCTACAATCATTCTTGTAAACGGAATAAGTGCTACAAGCAAGATGATGAAAGGAACCGACCGCAATATATTGATGATCGGGTTCAATACATTAAAGACCCATTTATTCTCCAGGATGTGACCCTTTCTTGTAATGACAAGCAGGATACCGAGCGGAAGCCCAATCAATCCGGAAAATACCAATGAGATGGCTACCATATAAAGTGTGTCACCGAAAGCTGTCGACAGCTGATCTGCCGTTATTTCCATTCCCCAAAGCGTATTAACCATTAAATCTGCACCTCCTGGACGAGAATCCCCTCGTCTTTAATATATTGATAAGCCTTTTCCACCTCATTTTTGTTCCCGGTCACTTCGATGATCAAATTCCCGAAAGGCGTTTCCTGAATTTCAGAAATATTGGCTGATAAAACACTTAAATGAACATCATATTTCTTCGAGATCGTTGAAAGTAAAGGAGTACCCGAAGTAGTTCCAATAAAATTAATTTTCCAAATAATCGGGATATGGGACCCTATGCTTTTTAGGAAACTTTGTGGGATTTCGTCATGTATGACCGTTCTCACGAAGTTTTTTGCAATATCCGTTTGCGGCTTCGCAAAAACTTCGAAAACCGAACCTTGTTCAACGACACATCCGCCCTCCATGACCGCTACCTTATTGCAAATTTCCCTAATGACAGACATCTCATGAGTGATTAGCAGAATGGTGATATTGTATTCTTTATTGATTTTCTTTAAGAGCTGCAGAACAGCACTCGTTGTTTGTGGATCCAATGCCGAGGTAGCCTCATCACACAATAAGATCGATGGATTGGTAGCCAATGCTCTCGCAATGCCGATCCGCTGCTTTTGGCCGCCGGATAATTGTTCCGGATAACTCTTTGCTTTGCTCGATAAGCCAACGAACTCCAACAGCTCTCCTACCCGCTTTTTGATTTCTTTACCAGGGGTTCCCGATAAAATCAGCGGCATGGCGATATTATCAAAAACGGTCTTTGAGTTCAGCAAATTAAAATGCTGAAAAATCATCCCGATTTTTTTCTTTTCTGCCCGCAATTCCTTCGGGTTCAATTTGGTTAAATCCTTGCCCCCAACAATCACCGAACCATCTGAAGGATGTTCAAGCAAATTGACCAACCTGATCAACGTACTCTTCCCGGCCCCGCTATAACCGACTACACCGAATATATCCCCCTTTTCCACTGTCAAATTGATGCCCTTCAAAGCCTCGACAGTCTGTTTCTTTGTTTGATAAACCTTTTTGACATGTTGAAACTCAATCATCCAATCTCCCCCCATGCTGTTTATTTGTACGAATTCATTATCTAGAGAAGAGCTTTGCCAAGTTTCATAATGATAGGGTTAAATTTTTGGAATTCACGAGTAAATGCGCGGAATTCACGAGTAAATGCGTGAAACTCACGAGTAAATCTGCCAAACTTACGAGTAATTGCACCAATTCTCCAAATAACCATATACATTTTGAATAAACAAAAGAGGCCTCTTCCGTCATCAGACAGAAGAGGCCTCTTTTAGACATAAAAAAAGAGTAAACTCTTAAATTAATTATCTAAGAAAAGCTCCTTCTTATCTTTCAAACTTTCGTCCGTTGGAATTAGCACAGTATTTTTACAAAAGTAAAAACCCGCTGCCGAGGTATCATAGGGCCAAGTCCCTCCACATCTCTTGATAAGAATTAACGTTATATTTAATTATGTCCTTCACTATATATTCTAATTTCTCTAAAGTCAACCATATTTTTCATCACGCTAAATATTTTTATAGTATAGTGAATTGATAGATTTTAATTATATCAATATAACTTTAAATCGATTTGCTCATTCTCCATACAAGGTATTTTTCATTTTCTTCGCTTATCTTCTTCATGCCTGAATTCGTATATAAACGAATCGCCCTTCCATTATCCGGAGAAACCCTTAAATGATATTCGGAGACGTTAAATTGCCTGAAAAAGTTTTCTGCATAGCGAACCAATTCCTTGCCAAGGCCTTTACTGCGGTAATCGGGAATAAGATAAAAAAGATTCACATAGCCAATCTCTGTTCCTTCATACTCCCGAATTTGAAGTTCCATCTGGCCAATCGGTTCTTGGTCCTTTTCAATGATCACCTGTCATCCGGAAATTTCCGGACCCGTTCTTTCATTCGTTGCAGATATGTATTCTCATCTCCAAAACCATCTTCAGATCCAAAACTTACAACATAGGAATCTTTCCTAAATTTAATGATAATCTCTTTATCTTTATCGGTATCAATGGTACGAAAGATCAGATTCACCCACCCCAATCATTTTATTGAAATATTTTTTTAAACAAGCAAATCTCATTTTACTTACGCATTTTTATGATAATTCTTATTCATAAATAATAGGCCTAGCGGGGCCCTTTCGTTTTCGTGCCTTGATGAAAAAACATTTGCCATCTTCCATTCGTACATTTCCAGATTGAACTCCTTAAGGTATGTTCCACTTTATCTTCATCAAAAATCCGGTACGTCGTTAAAACGGTATCCTCAGACAATGGATGCATATCAAATTGACTTATTGTCATCTTCACCGATCCGGCTCCCTCTTGTCCCAAAAAATCGTTTTTAGACCATATGTTACCCGAACTGCCGAACTCAAAGAAATCATCTTTCAATAATATTGAAAGCTCTTCTGGTGATTTACGGACTTCAGATTTTAACAATTTCTCCTCTAGCTGATACAAATGCTCTTTTAATAATGAAGATTCACTATCCATTCATCTTGTCCTCCTTTTTCAGCTATTGGTGAAATTCATGATCCATTGTGGCAAAGATTTTTTATCCAGTTGGTTAATATTTTGCGGTCAGCAGCATTTTTTGTATTTAACCATTTTTGCCATACCTACTTTGTTTCCATATTTCCAAGAAACTGGACTCAGGACGGATTTCAGAGTGTTAGTTACAATTTATTCTACATTACTAGCGGTCATTCCTTTTTGACGGCCATTCGCTGCGAACTATTCCTTACTGGTCCTCCCACATCTTCATCATTGGGTCCATAAAAAGAAGGAGCTGCAAATGGCAGCTCCTTTCAGACTGTAGACAAACTCGATGTTAAGATTGGGAGTTAAAATATGAATGTTGATTTCCACTCCAGGCACTCGCTTTCCGCGGGCGGTCCGGGAGCCTCCTCGGCGCTCTTGGCGCCTGTGGGGTCTCCCTTGGACTCGCTTTCCCGCAGGAGTCTCGTACCTTCCGTTCCAAGCAACTTTGTTTAAATATTCACACTGCACCCCTTTTGTCTACAAACTCGAATGAGCTGCAAATGGCAGCTCCTTTTTCTGTGCATCCGTTTGTTTTCCCACCAGGTTAACGTGATAGTGTACCTTGCAGGCGATTCGTTTCGGCGATTACTTTTTCTTCATCGATCGTTAAGCAATGTCTTTCTTTCACGACCATTTTGCCATCGATATACACATCACAAACATCATTTCCGCGTGCTGCATAAAGCAGGTGCGAATAGGCTTCACTCAGCGGCTGCAGGTGTTCTTTGTCATATGGGTAAATGGTGATGAAATCTGCTTTTTTACCAGCTTCCAGTGATCCTGTATGGCTCATGCCTATCGCTTCTGCTCCCATTCTTGTGGCCATGGCTAGTGCTGTTTGGGCAGAGAATTTAGTGGCATCCTTATAGATTCCTTTTTGCAGTAATGCAGCTGTCCTCATTTCTTCGAACATATCGAAGTTGTTATTGGAGGCGACGCCATCTGTTGCTACTCCCACTTTAATGCCTGCATCAAGAAGGCTGACGACATCGGCAATTCCAGATCCGAGCTTCAGGTTACTGATTGGATTGTGGGCAACGCGAACATCATGCTGTTTCAGTATCGCCCGCTCTTCATCATTGAGAACCACACCATGTGCCATCACGGTAGGCTGATCGAACAGACCTAGACGGCGAAGGTGCTCGACAGGACGGGATCCGTAACGCTTTTGGATGTCGAGGATTTCAAAATCCGTTTCCGATACGTGGATGTGCACCATCAAATCATTCTCTTTTGCAATCCGTGCACTTTCCATGATCGCTTCAGGTGTGCAGGCATATGGGCTATGTGGGGCGACCATGGCAGTCAGGCGTCCATCGGCAAACGTTTTATAGTTTTTTGAAAACATTTCTGCCCCCATGAGGTTCGCTTTTTGGTCTTTTTCGGTACCCAAGCTGAAGATCGTGTAGGAGAAGGCTCCGCGCACTCCTGTTTCGCCTATCGTCTCCATGACAGCACCTGCATCTATTCCATTCGGATTAAACATATCCGAAAATGTCGTGGTTCCTGATTTCATCATTTCCATAATGCCAAGCTGAGAGCTTACAGAGGCGATTTCCGTTGTAAACTGGCTTTCAAGCGGCCATATTTTCGTTTCAAGCCATGGCTTCAGCAGCATATCGTCCCCGATACCGCGTAAAAGGGTCATTACAATATGCGAATGGGCATTCACAAGGCCTGGCATGATCCATTTCCCGCCAAGGTTGACCACTTGATCTGCATCTGCCAATTGTTGTTCATCATGCTGGC
Source organism: Peribacillus sp. NPDC058002 (assembly GCF_042886655.1). Taxonomy (NCBI): domain Bacteria; kingdom Bacillati; phylum Bacillota; class Bacilli; order Caryophanales; family Bacillaceae; genus Peribacillus; species Peribacillus sp. NPDC058002. The sequence continues at coordinate 15,584 of NZ_JBHVQU010000066.1, forward strand.
CGATGTAGGATATGGTACGATCTTGTACAATCATCATGCCGTTTTCAAAGATTTGATTTTCCTTGTCCATAGTAAAAAATATAGCATTCACATATATGGTTTTCATAAGTAGTTCCTCCAAAGTCGTATCATGTATCAACATGGTCTATTCCGCATTCTAAACTAGCACCTTACAGGTAATCAAGTAATTCCATATTATCAGGGGTCATTTTCATTTACCTTAGGAACCTATTGGAAGAGCTCCAAGATGCATGACTCATGCGAAATTAGTTGTTTAAGAAAATCTTCCCTCCATTGCTGGCGACTTGAATGGCTTTTTGCACATCTTGAAGGCTGTAGTAGGAAGCCGGCATCATGAACTTCAATCTTTTATCATTAATGAAACCCAACAAAAGGTTAAACATTTCATGCCAAGTTTGTACAGAAGCCTGCTGATTCCAATGCCGAAGATGAAACATTTTAACTTCCACTTTTGTCCTTTGTGAAATTTCCGCCCAATTTACAGACTGTCCTGATAAAAGGCCGATCGTTAATAAGATGCCATTAGGCCGAACACAAAAAGCTAGCTCTGAACCATCGTTGCCGCCCACTGAATCTATGGCCGCTTTCGCTCCGCGCCCATTCGTCCATTCCATCACTTCATCATGCAAGGATGATCGGGACGTATCGATCACATATGAAGCACCAAGTTTAAGCAGTTCCTCCGTATACTTATTGTTTCTCGTATCAGCAATCAGCTTAAATCCAAGTATCTTGGATAACTGGGCAAGGATACGCCCAATGGCAGATCCGCAAGCATTTACGAGTAATACATCATCCGGTTTCAATGCCAATACTTCTGTACAGATTAGCCATGCGGTTATCGGGTTTATATATAATTGCGCTGCAATATAATCCTCGATCGAATCGGGAATGACGATGGCCAAATCCGCTGATGTTTTAACATATTCCTGCCAGGTCCCTTCACCGCGCAAAGGCAGAACACGCTTGCCTATCAGCTCGTTCGAAACCGATGGACCCACCTCTTCTACAATGCCGACCCCTTCATAACCGGGTATGGAAGGCAAGGGAATTCGGTGGGAATATGCACCGCGAATGGGCAGCAAATCAGACGGGTTAATGGGACGTGTAGTCATCCGAACGAGGACTTCCCCCTCGAACGGTTTTTGAATACATTTATTTTCAACTTTTAAAACCTTTTGCGGATTCCCGAACTCATAGAACTTAACACATTTGGCTTCCAAGATGATAATCCTCCTTCAATTCATTAGTCTTTCTATTTTATCATTTAAACTGATCCCACCTGGCACTTAAAGAGCTTTTAACCCTGGATTTATGTTCATGTATTGTGGTTTTTCACGTGTTAATCCCTTTACATAAATTTACGTTAAGAATCTTCTTATTTTTCCAAGCATATGCTTTATAAAACGTTTGTTTATACAAGGGGTGGAGAGGTTGAATAAAGTAGGAAAAGATGATTTTGTATCTGGGTTCGTACCACATCATAATCATGGATCTGTTGATTATACCTCCGTAGCTGAAGGCCATGTCCATCAATGTTTAGATGTAACTTCCACGCCAATTCCCTCACCGGTGGGGGGAGAGAGTCAAAATAGTGTAGGATCTGTGAGAGGTGAGGAGTGGCAGAGGCATTAGTAGGAGGCATATTCGGGACCACCCATTCCGGTTGGAAATGGCATGCACGTTCACTATTACGATTTTCACACAACGGAAGATGATGGGCATAGCCATAGAATTAAAGGGATCGATCAACCTGCTCCAGGGAATAAATAAGATACATGATAAACAAAAAACATCAGGGGGATGTGAAATCCCCCTGATGTTTTTTTGCCTTCGATCGTCTGACTCTAAATGCATCCAATCAACGTTCAAATCCCACAAGCAAGATTAGATCTTATTCTTGCCTTCCAGGTTATCTTAGTGAAACATTCCCTTTAAAAAGCGATACAGTCCGTCTTCTCGATATGAATGCTCCGTCACTTCAGCGGCTTGTTCTTTGACCAGGTCCGTGGCGTTTTTCATGGCAACGCAATGCCCGGCGAGTTGGAATAACGGGAGGTCATTTTCGCCATCGCCTACTGCCAGGATATTTTCCGGTGCCAGCTGGAAATGCTTCAGCAGCAGGTGAACGCCTGTTGCTTTTGTGATGCCTTCCACGGTCACTTCTACATTATGATGGGTGGAGGAGGCTGTGGTAAAGGCATTGTACTGCTTGATTTTCCCCAGCTCCGCTTTCCATTTTCGAATCGTATTCATTTCATTGCTGAAGAAGTAGATTTTGGCTACGCTGCCTATATCCAGTTGTTCTGACCATCTTATTTTGTCTTCCACTGCATCCTGTCTTGATAGCCATTCATTTTCATCGACTGTCTCAGGCTTTGGCATCAAACCTTGTTTAACCATATAGTCTTTATCTTTAAGTAATGCCATCCGTGTTCCATCGTTCGGATGAACTTCGTAAAAAATCTCTTCCGCTCCTGCTTTGGCGACCAATTCTTCCACAAGTTCCGGCGGCAGGGCGTGTTCGACTATCTGCTTCTTTCCGATGAATACGGACATTCCATTGGCAGTCACCACTCCATCGGCTTCCATGCCGGATGGCAAAACGTCCCTCATTTCTTCAAGCGTCCTTCCTGTTGCAATGAAAATCAGCTTGCCTCTTTTCCTGAGTTCGCCTATGTATTGTTCCAGCGTCTCGTTCACAGTGTTTCTTTCGTTCAATGTCGTGCCATCCAAATCGAGCACAATCGCTTTGTTGGTCATGCAAATCACCTCAAAAATCCGATTGATATGAAAATGCCAACAGCCCATTATCTATAAAGATCTTAGGCTGTTGGTTTCATTCATTTATTTTTGTTTCTTTACTTATCAGTATAACAGTTTAGGATAATCCTAAAAGTTTCATGACGCTTAGGATCAAGAGACCGACCACACCAAAGTCCGAATCACCGAATGTGGTACCTTCGAACCCTACATCCCCCAAGAAGACCAGGAGTATTGCCGGCAGGAAACTAATGATGAGCCCGTTGGCAAAGGATCCTAGCATCGCTCCGCGTCTGCCTCCTGTGGCATTTCCGAATACTCCTGCTGCAGCTCCGGTGAAGAAATGCGGTACGAGCCCTGGAACGATTACTTTCAATCCAAGTACCGGAAGGAGGAACATGGATAATAGTCCAGCCAAGAAACTGAATAGGAACCCGATGATCACTGCATTTGGAGCGAATGGAAAAATGGTCGGACAGTCCAATGCAGGTTTTGTATTCGGCGCGACTTTATCGGCAATCCCTTTGAATGCAGGGACGATTTCAGCAATTAACATCCGTACTCCTGCAAGGATGATATAGACTCCTGCAGCGAATGTTATCGCCTGGATGAAAGAGAATACGATGAAGTTCGAACCGCCGGATAATTCCGTTTCAATATAGTTCTGTCCGGCAAATAATGCGACGATCACGAAGAACATCGTCATTGTAAGCGATACAGCGACTGATGTGTCCCTCAGGAATCCTAAAGATTTTGGAACCTTGATTTGCTCTGTCGTTTTTTCCTTATTTCCAAACCATTTTCCAACAGTCGCGGATACAAAATATCCTATTGTCCCGAAATGTCCGATGGCAAAATCATCGCTTCCGGTAATCTTCCGTACGTATGGCTGAAGGAGGGCTGGGAACATCACCATGCATACTCCCAATAGAATGGAACCGACCAAGATAAGCGGAAATCCATCGAGCCCGCCGACCGAAAGCGTGACTGCAAGTAAACAAGCCATGAATAAGGTATGGTGTCCCGTTAAGAATATATATTTAAATGGCGTGAAACGAGCCAGCAAAACATTGACAACCATACCAAAAACCATGATTAGTGCAGTCGAAGTCCCAAAATCACTTTGGGCGGCTGCGACAATGGCTTCGTTATTCGGTATGACGCCTTGTACATTGAATGCATGATCGAACATTTTACTGAATATATCAAGGGCGCCAATGAGCACTGCCGCTCCCGCTCCAATGATAATGAAGCCCATGACGGTTTTTAGCGTTCCAGATACAACATCCGCACTGGATTTCCGCTGTAACAGCAGGCCGATGAGGGCAAACAGCCCCACAAGTATGGAAGGTGTACCCAAGATGTCATTCATGATAAGTTCCAGCATTGCCTCTCCCCCTCTTCTTATGTTTACTTCTTATAGATGTGAAGCCAACTTCGATGTGATTTCAGGAATGCTCATCATGTTTTCCAGTGTGACGATCGTCCGGGTTCCATCATCCAGCTGAC
>NZ_JBHVQU010000066.1:19975-22724 GCF_042886655.1 Peribacillus sp. NPDC058002
TCCGCCTGAACCGTTTTTGCGGATGCCAGATCCGTATGATCCACCTCGGCTGTCTTGCCCATTTCCGTCAACGCTTTCTTCACATTCATCTCCATGATGAAGCTGCTTCCCAATCCGTTTCCGCATACTACCATGATTTTCATTCCGCTTCCTCCTTCGAATATTTATGAACGTAATCCATAAGGACCGATTTATCTGAAGTGCTTAAAATTTCTTCTATATTGGCTGGTTCATTCAATAATTGAGTGAGCTGGATCAATGCCCGCAGGTGCGAATCGTTATCCACGGCCGCCAAAATGATTATCAGGCGTACCGGTTTATCCGGCGCAAAGTCCACGGCTTCATCCAATTTCAGCAAACTCATGGATAAAGACCTGACCCCCTGCTCCGGACGTGCATGGGGAATCGCCACTCCAGGCGTTATCACTACATATGGTCCATTAGTTTCTATCGCCTCGATCATGGCATCCACATACCGTTCCTCTACGGTTCCTAAGTCCACGAGAGGCTTGGCCGCGACTTGAATGCCTTCTTTCCAATCGGAAACATGCCGCTGTAATTGGATCGTTTGCATATTGAGCAGTTCTTCTAACACAGGCTTCTCTGCCTCCTTTAAAGAAAATTGGGTTATTTTTGGTGTATGGGTATACACATTCGACTTCAATGCTTTTTCAAGCTGATCCTGTTCATGGATGGTTGCATACTTGGATATGATCTTTAATAAAGCTGCAACATCCACACTTTCCGTCGTATATCCATACAATTCCTGCATGACCTGCTGGCGTAATGTATGTTTGTCCTGCATTTCCAAAATGGGCGGTACAACGAATAATGCCGCTTTTGTTCTCATATGCACCGTTGAAAAAACAAGATCGTACGACAGTGGGTATTCAGCCGCATTTCTAACGGACAGAACGTCCAGGAACAATATATCCGGAAATAATTCCCTCAATGTATAAATGAGGATATTGCTGATGCCAATGCCATTCGGGCATACGACAATTGCCCGTTTTCGATCATCCAATGTCGTCCCTTGCCTGCGCAGCCATCCGCCAAAATAGACGGTGAAGTATGCGACTTCCTCTTCCGATACCGGACAGCCAATTTCTTTCTCCAGCACCCACAGGGATTTTTTTGTCAAATGATGCAATTCAGGATAGACCTTCTGCACCCGTCCCGTCATCGGGTTCATTTGCGGAAGACCATACCGCAGGCGATGATATGCCGGTTTGAAATGAACGTATAATTGTTGGAATAGCTGTTCTTTGTCTTTCAAGTGAACAAATGCCAGCCTCTCGAACTCTGCCACGATTTCCTGCAAAAGGTGTTGAATGGCTTCATCATCCTTAAGAGGCGAAATATCCTTCGTTCGATTCATGCTCAGTAAATGTAAGGTTGCGTATAAGTTTTCCGTTTCGCTCCATACTGATTGAAAGGCATTCGTTCTGGTCATTTCCTCAACCATTTTGTATTCTTCCGTCGCAACAAACGGCGCCCAGCTCTGGTCTGCCTGTAACTCTTCCCCTTTTCCTATGAGCTGATCAGTACATAGAAATAAATAGCTCAGTTCATGAAGCCGTTCATCCGTAAAGGTGATGCCCAATTTACGTTCGATCCTTTCAAGCTGAAACCGGATCGGGCTGATTTGCTTTTCATGGTTTCCCCATATGCATTCCATGATCAACTCACTATTGGGACTGTTCAGTACATCATGCACGAGACGTTCAATGATATATCTCTTTACTCGGGTTTCCCCAATCACCACATAGCCATCTTGTTTGGAATACTGGATTTTGAGCGAAATGTCCCTGTTTTTCTCTTTAAGTCTTTTTAAATCCTTCAACACCGTATTACGTGAAAGCCCGGTGATCGCCTGGAAATGATAGACGGACAATTCTTCTCGGCTTAACAGGATCATAAGGTAAAAAACTTTTTCCCTATCTGTCTCTGAAAATATATAATTGCGTTTTGTCAGTTTTACATTCAATTCTTCATCCCTGATCGTTTCAGAAAAGGAGTAGCCCATTTCACGATTATATTGAATCGGTTGATATCCATGAAATTGGAGCCAGTCATTCGCTTTGCTCAGACCATATTGGATTTGCCTTCTCGTCAGACCTGTTTGGGCTTCAAGTTCTTTCATTTTTGAAATGGGCGAATGCTGTAATAGTTTTAGTAAATTGGCGCTTCTTTCATCTAAAAACATTCTCAATCCCTCTCCCTGCTTCTACGATATCTCACTTCTTATTAAAAATGTAGCGTTTCTAAGTCCGAATGTTGTCATAGGTACTGCACAATAATATACTCTTTAAACAATTGTGCACAATAGCGCATCTTTTTATTTCGTAAGCGATTTACAATAAAATTCGAGGCATATTGGAATGCATGATAGTGAGGCCTGGGGGCGGGTTGTAGCTGAGGGTTTGGAATGATAAGCCGTTTTAAAGGGGCTAAACTTTGGCGATGGAATTCGGAATACGCATTCTTCAGCCAATCAAAATGGCATATTTTCCAAACCCTCAAAAAACGTTCGGAGTTGATTTCAGAAATTCATTGAGGGTTTCATAAAACAGTCAAAAACCATTAAGGATCTTGTTTTAAATCATAGTCTTTAAAACAAAGCCTCCCGGACCGCCCGCGGAAAGCGAGTGCCTGGAGAGGACATAAAAAAAACTGTAGGCAAGCTCGATTTTCATCAAGTTGATCTGACCCAATAAAGTTAGACATATAGTTTAAGCAGCTTCTAAGA
>NZ_JBHVQU010000067.1:0-22430 GCF_042886655.1 Peribacillus sp. NPDC058002
GTTCTAACCTGTACTTCAGTGTATGGCGATGAATATATAGCTCGCTTGCTGTTTCTTTGATACTTTGATTGAAAAAAAGATAAGCTTCAAGTGTAGTAATGAGGTCTATACCTTTTGAATCAAGTAGATTTCCAATGTATTTTTGGTAAAACTCTTCTAAATCTACCCCTGATTCTTTCATTTCAATGAGTAATTGATATACGCCAAAATCGTTATAATGGACTATGGATTTTGGTTTAAATAGAATTTGGGAAAATCGCGCTGCTTGCTCAGATTCAGCAGCACTTTTGTGTAATTGATAAACGTCGGCAGTTGTTTTACCAATACCTATAGCTATTTGTTCATTTGATAATGTCGAATTCCAATTATTCAAGAGGTTCTCAGCTAACTCTAAAATATTTAATCCAGGTTTTGCTTCCACCAAAATAATGACACTATCGGATTTTGTCCTCATGAGGTAGGGGATTTTTGACTTTCCCATGGTGTATTGAATAGTTTCGGTTAACTCATTGTATTTTTCCTTGATTTTCTCCTCTTTCAATAATGGAAAATAAATGTATATGATACTTTGTGGATTCGTTAGGTCTACTCCCAGTTTACGTCCTCTCTCGATCATATCTTTATTATTTGGGATTATAGGATTTAATACTTCTTCCAGGAAGTCACTAGTGAGCCTCAATTGTGTCTCCTCCACTGCTTTCCTCCGCAAAAATTCAATCGCAAATACAGTAGTGGCATGCTCAATTGCAATTGAATCCAATTCATCCGATAACCTTTTTTCCTTTATAATGAGTAGACTTCCATAGGTATTTTTATTAGCTATAATAGGTTGACTATTAATTTTGTAGTTATCCATTTGTTTTTCATTTAGATTTTTTAAATTGTTAATATCAATGAAGTCATGTTTTATGTAGGAACTTATTATTTCATCTTTTGCTATAAGGATTACACTTGCATCAATTATTTCATGAAGGGTTTTTGTAATGGGGTCAAATCCGTGTTGTTCTAATACAAGCCGTGTAAAATCCTGATGGATTCGTAGTGAATATTCAAATGTTTGGCTTTGTTTGTTAACAATTTGTACCAGTAGTTCTTTTGTAATCATAGAAAAGTTTATGTTCGCTGGAATTTCAATTAAAGGTAAGGCATATTCATCTGCGATGGTAATAAATGATTTTGGAATTTCCTTTAAATAAAATCCTGTATATATAGCTATTCCAGATAGTTTTCCGATGGATAAAAGCTTTTCGAATTCCTTGCGTTTCTTCGTATTTTCTCCTAATCCGAATCCTGTTGTGATCAAAAACTCTCCATCTTGTAAACGATAGATATCTTCAATTACCTCCACAATAGTTACCCATTTGATCCAATTTTGTAACCCCTTTTTTCCAGCCTTTAATTTTGTTTGTTTCATGATAGGCAGTTGCAAAGCTTCTGAAATCCGAATAGCCATAGATAGCCCCCTAGTGATTAAACTTAGTTTATCCTATCATCCATTATACGCGGTGTATAATGGAACATCTATTTTTTCATACGTTTGTCAAATTGTTATCTGTCAGAAATTTTAATAAAGTTTTCATATACTCTTATAATTCCAAAGGAGATGTAATGGATGAAGGAACGAGATTATTTAATTAAACCGGTATTAGGACAGCAATATCCAATAGCTGCATCTGCAAAAGGCATATATATATATGATCAGGGCGGTAAGAAATATATGGATGGGTCGTCTGGAGCTGTAACGGTAAGTATTGGACACGGTGTACAGGAGATTATTAAAGAAACCCTTGCACAGGCAGAAAAAATTTCATTTTCTTATAGATCACAATTTACCAATGAACCGGCTGAAAAACTAGCAGAGAAATTGAGTCAATTGGCTCCGGGAGATCTTAATTGGTCATTCTTTGTAAATAGTGGTTCAGAAGCGACCGAGACAGCGATGAAGATTGCTATACAATATTGGCAAGAAAAAGGACAACCACAAAAGGATCGCATTATATCTAGGTGGACTAGTTATCATGGCATTACAATGGGAGCATTATCCATGTCAGGACATATATTAAGAAGACAGAGGTTTGCAGCGATGTTAGCTGATTATCCTTCAGTAGCTGCCCCTTACACTTATCGTCGACCTGATCATTTAACTGAAGAAGAATTTGGTCTTCTTTGTGCTCAAGAACTTGAAATGGAAATTAGGCGTATTGGGGAAGAACGTGTTGCTGCATTTATTGCCGAGCCAATTATAGGTGCTTCTGGGGGGGCCATCACTCCACCGGCTAATTACTATCAAAAAATCAAGGAGATTTGTGAGCGTTATAACGTCCTATTTATTGCAGATGAGGTAATGACAGGAATAGGCCGTACTGGGAAGATGTTTGCAATAGAACATTGGAATGTTACTCCAGACCTCATTACTCTAGGAAAAGGAATGAGCTCAGGGTATACCCCAATGGCAGCTACTCTAGTCAGTGATAAAGTTATGGAACCTATATTAAATGGATCTAAGTCCATTATGGGAGGCCATACTTATAGTGCCAATCCTCAATCTGCAGCAGTTGCGCTAAAGGTTATTAAATACGTTGAGAAACATCAATTGGTAGAAAAGGCAGAAGAACAAGGGGTATATCTTATGAGTAAATTGAAAGCGCTTTTAAAGTCTTGCGAAATGATTGGGGACGTAAGAGGAAAGGGCCTTTTAATTGGAATGGAGTTTGTAGCCGACCGTGAAAAGAAAAACCCGTATCCACCTGAATTAAATGTAACAAATAGGGTAATTAAACAAGCCTTTGAAAAAGGGTTACTTGTTTACCCAGCGTCAGGAGCCATTAATGGAATGGGGGATGCTATTATCATTTCGCCACCTTTGGTTATTACAAAAGATGAAATTGATAGTTTAGTAGATATTTTAGAAGAAGCAATTTCTGAAGTGCAATGTGAACTCAACATGGAGGGCAAGATCAATGCTACTGTCCAAGTCTAAACAAGGAAAGGTAAGTACTTTAGAGGCTGCCCTTCAAAGAATTTCCGACGGATGCTCCTTAATGTACGGAGGATTTGGTGGCATTGGCACTCCCCCTACCATTGTAGAAGGGATATTGAATAAAGGATGTAAACATTTAAGTTTAATAGGTAATGACGCAGGTTTCCCGGACGTTGGGGTTGGGAGATTGATTAGTTCAGGAAGGGTGAAGAAACTAATTACTTCTCATATTGGCTCCAACCCAATAGCCGGTCAATTAATGAACAAGGGGGAAATGGACGTAACATTTTCTCCACAAGGAACGTTGATTGAACGTATTCGAGCCGGTGGTATGGGATTAGGTGGTATTTTATCCGATGTGGGATTAGCCACGGTTGTAGAGGAAGGAAAGACACATATTACTGTAAATGGACAGGTATTTTTGATTGAAACAGCATTAACTGCTGAAGTATCTATAATCCATGCTTCAAAGGCTGATTATCTTGGAAATCTCGTATTTGATAAAAGCGCACGTAATTTTAACCCTTTAGTTGCCATGGCGGGGGATTTTACGATAGTTGAAGCAGATGAGATTGTTCAAGTTGGTGAACTTGATCCAGAATCGATTATAACCCCTGGAATCTTTGTGGATATGGTAATTCCAAGTGAAGGAGTGAATTGGAAATGGGTTTGGGAGTAGAAGAACGCCATCGTATCGCTAAGCGCGCTGCCCAAGAAATAGAAAATGGAATGATTGTTAATCTAGGAATAGGCATTCCTACATTAATTGCTGATTATATCCCATCGGATATTTCTGTCCAATTCCATGCCGAAAATGGAGTGTTGGGCACTGGTCCGACACCAAACAGGAGTGATATTAATCCTAATTTATGTAATGCCGGTGGTTATCCCTGTTCGGTGGTTCAAGGAGCCTCCTTTTTTGACAGTGCTACTGCATTTGGCATGATCCGGCGAGGCCGTTTAGATGTTACCATTTTAGGAGCCCTTGAAGTAAGCGAAGAAGGCGACCTGGCAAATTGGATAGTTCCTGGAAAACTTGTCCCTGGTATGGGTGGGGCGATGGAGTTGGCTCAAAAGTCTAAAAAGGTAATTGTATTGATGAACCATACAAACAAACAAGGTAAATCGAAAATACTGAAGGAATGTACACTACCACTTACCGCTAAAGGTTGTGTTAGTTTGATCATCACTGAAATGGCTGTGATCGAGGTAACGCCACAAGGATTAGAGTTAAAAGAAGTTATGGAGCCTTACACAGTGGAAGATGTAATTAAACATACAGATGCACAATTGAAAGTATTAAAAACCACAGGAAAAGTTTAGGAGTGAATGAAATGGAAGATGCCGTCATCGTATCAGGAGTTCGTACTGGAGTGGGTGCATTTGGAAAGTCCCTTAAAAGTGTTTCCGCCACTGAAATGGGAAGACAAATATTGGAGGGTTTAATGGATAAGACCACTCTTACCAAAGCGGATGTAAATGAAGTGATATTTGGACATGGATATGTACATGGGGGAGGATTGAATTCAGCTAGAATATCATCGCAATTAGCTGGATTCCCAACGAGTGTTCCAGGACATGTAGTGATCAAGGCATGTGGTTCTAGTTTAAAAGCGATTACTAACGCGGCCTTAACGATTAAGGCCGGTCAAGAAGAGGTGGTAATTGCAGGTGGGGTAGAGAATATGAGTCAGGTCCCATATATAGTTAAAAATAGATGGGGGACAAAGTTTGGGAACGTAGAAATGGAAGATGCCCTATTAACTGATGGTTTAATTTGTTCGTTGGAAAATGAACATATGGGAATGACGGCCGAACGCTTAACGCAAATTTACGGTATCTCCCGAGAGGAACAAGATAAATTTGCCTTTGATAGCCATAAAAAGGCAGTTCAGGCTATTGAAAATCATTATTTTAAAGATGAAATTTTACCAGTTCAGGTCACCGATACGAAAAGAGCTTACCTATTCAGGGCAGATGAGTCTGTACGCTCGGATATTCAGCTAGAAAAATTAATCAATCTTCCACCTGTTTTTAAATCGGATGGGTCAATCACTGCTGGGAATGCGTGCCCTATGAACGATGGAGCAGCAGCAGTTTTAATGATGTCAAAAAAGAAAGCTATACAAAAAGGTATTAAACCTTTGTTAAAAGTGAAAGCATTTTCCAGTGCTGGTGTTGAGCCAGGCATTATGGGGATTGGACCTGTTCCAGCAACAAAAAAAGCACTGGAATTAGCCGGATTAACTTTAGATGATATTGGTTTGATTGAGCTTAATGAAGCCTTTGCAGCACAGGCATTAGCTGTTATTAAAGAACTAGAGTTAGACTATTCAAAAGTAAATGTTAATGGTGGAGCTATTGCATTGGGGCATCCAGTTGGAGCAACTGGTGCTAAGCTAACTGTTAGTCTAATGAATGAAATGTTACGTACCAAAACAAAGTATGGAATGGTGACGCTATGTATGGCCGGAGGAATGGGGCTTACCGTCATATATGAAAACCTAACATTATAACCACATTAAAGCGAGGTGAACTGTATTGCAATTAATCAAAGAACAAATTCAAACATGGTTAACAGAGCATTATGAAGAAGGTACAGAATTATTACAACGACTTGTACAATCTCCTAGTATTTCTAAAAATGAGGCAAAAGCGCAATCAATAATCACTGAAGTATTATCGAATATGGGGTTAAAGGTGGATGCCTGGGAGCCATGTGGAAAAGAATTAACCGAAAGTCCCTACTTTTGCTCGTCAAGGGATGATTTTACAGGAAGTCCTAATGTTGTAGGTGTTCTACCCGGAACAGGCGGTGGCCGTTCCATAATCTTAAACGGACATATTGATGTTGTCCCTGAAGGTGATCATGAACAATGGACAGATGTTCCCTATAGTGGAGCGATTAAGGAAGGAAAAATGTATGGTCGTGGTGTTACGGATATGAAAGGTGGGCTCGTTTCATTTCTTTTAGCCTTACAAGCCATTCTGCAACTCGATATTAAGCTTAGAGGCGACGTTATTTTTCAGAGTGTTATAGAAGAAGAGAGTGGTGGAACAGGGACTTTATCTGCTATTCTAAAAGGCTATAAAGCTGATGCTGCACTAATCACTGAACCTACAAATATGAGAGTTTTCCCTAAACAGCAAGGATCCATGTGGTTTAGGATCTTTGTCAAAGGACGGTCAGCCCACGGGGGAACACGATATGAGGGAGTAAGCGCTTTTGATAAAGCAATGGTACTAGCGGAGCAAATCAGGGCTTTGGAGTTTAAACGGAATCAACTTATTAATGATCCTTTATACGAGCAGACACCTATCCCCATTCCTATTAATATCGGAGTAGTTTCAGGAGGAAACTGGCCATCTTCAGTACCTGATTTGCTGAAAATAGAGGGAAGAATGGGTGTAGCACCTAACGAGAAGATAGAAGCTGCACAACATGAAATGGAGGAATGTCTACAACAACTTTCAGTCCTGGACCCATGGTTTAAGGAAAATCCACCTGTCTTAGAATGGTTTGGTGCTCGATGGCTACCAGGGGAAATCGATCTTGAACATGATTTGATGAATACGTTAGTTCACCAATATAGAGAAACTACTGGTGAAGAACCCGTGATAGAGGCTTCTCCTTGGGGAACTGACGGGGGATTGCTTACAGAAGTAGGGGAAATTCCAACGGTGGTTTTTGGACCAGGGACAACGGAAATGGCACACTTCCCGGATGAGTATATTGAATTGGATAAAGTTTTTAAATCTGCAGAAATTATTGCATTAACTATAATTCAGTGGTGTAGTATCAAGGATAATATCTGAATTAAATGAAAATGAAATAATTAGTTCAGCATAAAACGGCTGATTTAATTTAGGAGGGTATTATGGCTGAATTAGATAATGAACAAGGTCTCAAAAGGGTAATGAAAAGTCGCCATTTATTTATGATTGCTTTAGGTGGTGTAATCGGTGCAGGGTTTTTCAACGCTTCAGGTTTTACGATTAGTCAGGCAGGCCCTATAGGCGCAGTTTTAGCCTATATGATGGGCGGACTTATTATGTATTTAGTTATGCTGTGCTTAGGGGAATTGACAGTGGAAATGCCAGTATCCGGATCTTTCCAAGCTTATGCGACTAAATACATTCATCCATCGACAGGCTTTACAGTTGGGTGGATTTATTGGATTGGGTGGTCTTCTACCGTAGCCTATGAAATTATCATTATAGGTTCGCTGATGCAAAGATGGTTCCCTGATATTTCTCCATGGATCTGGTCGTTAATTGCAGGAATTGTACTATTTTCTGTAAATGCCCTTTCTGCACGCAGTTTTGCTGAAACGGAATTCTGGTTTGCGAGTATCAAGGTAATCGCTATAATCTCTTTTATCTTTATTGGGTTAGCCGTCATTTTTGGTATTGTACCAATTGAGGGTGAACCAGCGGCTCCTTATTTTACACACTTAACAGAATTTGGCTTCTTTCCTAATGGAATGTTTGCAGTAGTTATTGCTATGATGGCTGTTAATTATTCATTAGGCGGTACGGAACTTATAGGAATTGCTTCTGGTGAAAGTGAAAATCCCGAGAAGACGATCCCTAAGGCCATAAACCAAACTGCTTACCGAATAATATTATTCTTTGTTTTGTCAATAATCATCGTTGTTTCTATAGTTCCTTGGCAACAAATCCAGCCAGCTGCCAGCCCGTTTGTCACAGCACTAGATAACATCGGTATACCATATGCAGCCGATATTATGAATTTTGTCATTATTACCTCATTACTATCTGTTGCTAACTCTGGTCTTTATACTACAACCAGGATGTTATACTCTCTTTCTAGTTCTAAGATGGCACCGAGATCCTTTCAAAAGTTAACCAAACAAGGTGTGCCTTTACTTGCTTTAATGGCTAGTATGGGAATCTCCTGTGTGTCCATTCTTGTTTCAAAAGTAGCGGCTGAAACGATTTATACCTGGATCCTTTCTGTAGCAGGAATGGCATCCATGTTGGCTTGGATGAGTATTGCGGCATCTCAGTATTTTTTCCGCAGACGATATTTAGCTGAAGGAGGAAAAGTTAGTGATCTAAAGTTTCGGACCCCATTTTACCCTTTAGTTCCTATCTTGGCATTTGTCTTTAATCTAGTTGTATTAATAAGTTTAGTATTTGACGAAGGAACTAAATTGACTATTTATATTGGTGTTCCAGTAGCCATTGCTTTTCATTTGATATATATTTTATTTTTGCAAAAACGCGGAAAGAAAGATGTTGGGTCATCAGTTCAAGAGGAGTATGAAAAGGTGCGATTAATTAATAAAAGTTAAAAGTGAAAGATAAATAACAGATAATATGGCTCAAGTGCAAACAAGTTTCTTCATATATAAACGGCAAAATTGAAGATCATTGAACCGTACTGCTCAAGAACTGTTGGGTTTGTTTGGCATAAAGGCTGGTCATGAAATGATATTGTAAAGAGCTACATTCAATATACGATGGAATTTTTGGAACATAAAAAAAGTGACAGTTAATTCTCTATTCCCCTTAAAAAGGTTAAATTGTTCATTTTTCCTGGTGTATAATAGAATATTGAGAATGCCATTTAGGGGGATTACATAGTGAGTAGTGGTTTTAATATTGCGGATATGATATACCAATTGTTTTGCCTTGTATTTCTAATCCTGATCATCGTTGGGACCATATCGCTTTTCCGTTCCATGAAGCAACGTAAAACCAGACTGGATATCATGGAAAAGAAAATGGATGATTTACAGGAACTGATTAAAAGAGGTAAAAATTGACGGCGGCATCGTTCATACTGCAGGAAAACTCGAAGAAAAGCGAGTTTTCCTGCAGTTTTTTTAATTCGGTAAAATTCCAGTTGATTGGAACGGAAGGTACGAGACTCCTGCGGGAAAAGCGTGTCCAAGGGAGATCCCGCAGACGAGCGCCGAGGAGGCTCCCGGACCGCCCGCGGAAAGCGAGTGCCTGGAGTGGAAATCTCGGATCAGATTTACAAACCCCAAAAAAAGTTCCAGTTGATTTCAGAAAGCCGCTTCCTTTCCGCTGACTGCCTGCCAAGCCTCACCAAAGCAAGCATCTAGCAGGTCTCGGCTAGCCAGTTATTCGGCAGGAGTGTCACAAATTTCTTCAATTCAGTAAGGGTTTAACAAACTGGACAGCTGCATGTTGCAGCTGTTTTTTCTATGCAGTGGAGGCATTCTGGTTCAAACTCCGGCAATTATAAAAAATCTATAGTGAAATAACTTAGTGAAAAGCACTGTCTCAGAATTTGAAAAAGAGGATTGGATTTTGAGCATCAATGGAGAGACATAAAAAAATAGAAAAAGAAAGTGAATTGTAAAAAATAAGCAGTTTTACATAGGGGTGTTGGGATCGTGGTGCAAATTTCATGTACGGCTGCTGGTATGGAAGATGCATGGTTTGTTGCGGTGTTTTACCCTATAATGGAATAGATGTGTATTTAAGGATTCGGTGAAAAAGTCTACCAGGAATGCTTGACCCTATAACAAATCGGCGGAGATGGAGAAAGCTGAACATCCGATCCTTTTGTTAGGTAACTTTTGAGAAGTGGGAGGAGTCGGTATCATGAAAGAAGTTATTGCAGTAAAAGAAATTACTATGTTTAAAACACGGACGGAGGAATTTAGTCCGTACGCTTGGTGTAAACAGATGCTAGAAAATGACCCCGTAAGTTATCACCAAGGAACGGATACGTGGAATGTTTTTAAATATGAAGATGTGAAGCGGGTTCTCAGTGATTATAAACATTTTTCAAGTGTTCGGAAACGGACTACCATTTCGGTTGGAGCGGATAGTGATGAAGGTTCCATTCCTGAAAAGATCCAAATCACTGAAGCTGATCCACCTGAGCATAGAAAACGCCGTTCACTGCTTGCCGCAGCATTCACACCTAGAAGTCTTCAAAACTGGGAACCTCGCATTCAGGAGATTGCTGATGAATTGATCGGAGAAATGGATGAGGAAACGGAGATTGATATTGTGCAATCATTGGCGAGTCCTCTTCCAATCATTGTCATGTCGGATTTGATGGGCGTTCCCTCGAAAGATCGTTTATTGTTTAAGAAATGGGTGGATATCTTATTCCTTCCGTTTGATAAAGAAAAACAAGAAGAAGTAAATGAATTGAAGCAAGTGGCAGCAAAAGAATACTATCAGTATTTGTATCCGATTGTTGTGCAAAAACGATTGAACCCGGCGGATGATATCATTTCAGATCTATTGAAGTCTGAAGTGGATGGGGAAATGTTTACGGATGATGAGGTTGTCCGGACGACCATGCTGATTTTAGGAGCGGGGGTCGAGACAACAAGTCATTTACTGGCCAATAGCTTTTATTCGCTGCTATACGATGACAAAGAGGTTTATCGAGAGTTACATGAAAACCTGGATCTGGTTCCGCAGGCGGTCGAAGAAATGCTCCGTTTCCGATTCAATCTTATTAAATTGGATCGCACCGTAAAGGAAGATAACGATCTATTGGGAGTGGAATTGAAAGAAGGGGATAACGTTGTTGTTTGGATGAGTGCAGCCAATTTGGACGAAGAGATGTTTGAAGATCCTTTCACCCTTAATATCCACCGCCCTAATAATAAGAAACATCTTACCTTCGGAAATGGCCCTCATTTCTGCCTGGGAGCGCCGTTGGCCAGACTCGAAGCAAAGATTGCGCTTACTGCATTCCTGAAGAAATTCAAGCATATTGAAGCGGTGCCATCATTCCAGCTGGAAGAGAAACTTACCGATTCAGCAACCGGGCAAACTTTGACATCACTGCCGCTTAGGGCGTTCCCTACAGTTTAAAAAACGAAAAAACCTTGTGCACTAACCTGCATAAGGTTTTTTTCTTTGGCTCTTTTCGTAAAGATTGTTGTTTTTAAAAACTAAACGATTTAAGGTTGATTGGAGCGCAAGTGCGAGACTCCTGCGGGAGCAGCGGGACAGGTGAGACCCCACAGGCGTTTACGCCGAGGAGGCTCACCGCCCGCCCCGCGGAAAGCGAGCATCTGGTGGGGAAATCAACCAACCGCTTTACAATAGCAACAAAGTATGCGAAAACAGCCTTTTCTTTTTAGTAGGGACGCATGGCATACAGGTTCCTGTCACTTCCTGAAACGGTCGGCATGAAATGTTATAGTAACCTGAAGTTGAGGTGACAATGACGAATAGGGTAGTATGATAAAGTAACGAATTTTGTGCCCAGGCATGTACCGCGAATTAGGTTGACTGGCGATCAAGCATTTACGTTAAACCATGCAATGATGAAGATATGGTAAAATGGAAATTTCCAAATGAAACGGTTTTAAAAAGTGAAAGGATGTTATTATGAAATTAAAGCAGCAATTAACCATTGCCTTTATAATAAGTGTACTTTCTTTGATCGGGTTCAGTTTCATGGCATTTACCATAAGTGCAAATGAATACCTGAAATTTGATCAAGATGTGATTTCCTTGGTGCAAGGAATGGAATCTCCCCTTCTGACGGACATCATGAAGTTCTTTACCTACATAGGTTCAACCGTTTCCATACTCATCCTTTCCTTGGTCATTTTGTTTTTCTTATATAGGGTTTTGAAGCATCGTTTGGAACTAGTCCTATTCACTGCAGTCATGATTGGTTCACCTCTTCTCAATTTGATTGTTAAGCTATTCTTTCAACGCGCCCGGCCCGATTTACATCGGCTCATCGAAATAGGGGGGTACAGTTTCCCCAGTGGACATGCCATGAATGCATTCTCTTTATACGGTATTCTCACGTTTCTGCTTTGGCGTCACATTACGGCTAGGTGGGCGAGGATTCTATTGATTCTGTTCAGCATGATGATGATCCTCTCGATCGGTATAAGCCGAATATATTTAGGGGTCCATTATCCTAGTGATATCATTGCCGGATATTTGGCAGGTGGTTGTTGGATTGCGATTTCCATTTGGTTTTTCCAAAGGTATCAAGACCGGCGGAAGAACAAAGATCGTTAATAAAGGAAGCAAGGTTATACAAGATAAGCAGCCGGCAGGTAAGTCAGCTGTTGATTCAAGAAAGTTAGGAGCGTATTAATTGGAAAACTGGATTACGGAATTCATGAATGATTTTGGATATATGGGTATCTTTCTATTGATAGCATTGGAAAATATTTTTCCGCCGATCCCGTCTGAGGTCATTCTTACTTTTGGCGGTTTCATGACGACTACAGCGAACATGACGATCATGGGTGTCGTGATCGCATCGACTATAGGGTCAGTGGCAGGGGCAGTCGTCCTTTATGGAATTGGTTTACTTCTAGATGTGAAGGTCATTGAAAAGTTCGTGGAAAGATGGGGCCATATTCTTAGATTAACGGTATCGGACGTCCATAAGGCGAATTCATGGTTTGACAAGTACGGGTCATGGACCGTGTTTTTCTGCAGATTGGTTCCGCTGATCAGAAGCCTGATTTCGATTCCGGCTGGCATGTCCCATATGAGTTTTTGGCTCTTTCTGCTTTACACAACAGCCGGAACACTGATTTGGAACATCATTTTAGTGAATATCGGTGCAGCTGTTGGATCTTCGTGGGAAGATATTGTAGGGTATATGGACATTTATTCAAATATCGTTTATGCGATATTGGCCTTGTTATTCATTATTTTCGTTGTTTTGATTTTAAGAAGGAATAAAGGCAAAGTATAATTTCAGTTTAGTTGATTGGGCCGTTAGAGTCGGCACCTTCATTACATAACCGAAAATGAAAACCAAAGGCTGTCATTGCGACAGCCTTTTTCTTATGGAGAAGGCGGCTGAACTCAGAATAAAGGGGAAGTGCTTTGGACAAAATGAGTGAAACGAAAAAGGAATGAGGTTCGGTGCTATGGCTTCTTTTTTCAAACAAAAGAGACAAGTGAAGCAACGTGAAAAGAAAAAGGAAGATGACAATCAATCCAAAAGCAAAACGCCTGATTATATTGAAAGTTCCATTTCTGCCAATCTGGAAATTGTGAAGAAAAGGACGGGAAACAGTCCGGACATCATCATCCGTACGTTGAAAATCGGTCAAAATCCGGAGATGAAAACAACAATCTTGTATGTGCAAGGCCTGGTTGATAATCCAAGCGTCACGGACTTTTTAATTGAGTCAATCATGAAAAATCCTCATCTATCAGAAAAAATGCTTCCACAAGAAGCATTGGATATAATCTCTGAAGACGTGGTTTCCCTCGGTGGTGTAGAAACTGTCAAGGATTGGGAAAAATTGTTTTTGTCCTTATTATCAGGGGACAGCATCATTTTGGTTGATGGAATAAACATCGCCCTGGTTGCCAGTACAAGAGGAGGAGAACAGCGCTCGATTCAGGAGCCAAGCACGCATTTGACTGTCCGGGGATCAAGAGAAGGGTTTACGGAATCGAATGGAACGAACATCGCCATGTTACGCCGGATCATCAATACCCCGGATTTATGGGTAGAGTCGATGAAAATTGGGACGGTGACAAAAACGGATGTTTCCATCATGTATATAAATGGAATTGTCATAGAAGGGATTGTTGAGGAGGTCAAGAAGCGCTTAAATCGAATTAACATCGATAGCATTCTTGAATCAGGATATATTGAACAATTGATAGAAGACCAGGTCATGACCCCATTCCCAACCCTTAATCATACAGAACGGCCGGATATGGTCGCAGGGAACCTACTGGAAGGAAGAGTGGCTATATTCGTTAATGGAACGCCTTTTGTCTTGGTGGCACCGGCCTTATTCGTCCAGTTTTTCCAATCTGTCGAAGATTACTATAATCGCTTCGATATTGCTTCAGCCACACGCTTTTTACGGATCATCGTTTTCATTATTTCCATAGTCGGACCGGCTGTCTATGTTGCAGCCACGACTTTTCATCAGGAAATGATCCCAACGAAGCTGCTGATCATCGTTGCGGCCCAAAGGGAAACGGTACCATTGCCGGCCGTCGTTGAAGCGCTTCTCATGGAAATGACCTTTGAAATATTAAGGGAAGCAAGCCTTCGGATGCCAAAGGCTGTTGGTTCGACCATGTCCATTGTCGGAGCATTGGTGATTGGGCAGGCGGCAGTCCAGGCTGGCGTCGTATCGCCGGCAATGGTCATCATCGTTTCGATCACGGCGATTGCCAGTTTTGCTACCCCATCTTATGCAATAGCCATTTCCGCCCGTATAGTGCGGTTTGGATTTATCATTTGTGCCGGTGTTTTAGGTTTTTATGGCATGATTTTAGCCTTTATTGTCCTTATTGTCCATTTATGCAGCCTTCGTTCACTTGGAGTTCCTTATATGACACCGCTGGCCCCTCTGAATCCGGCAGGGTTAGGCGACACATTCTTCAGAAGACCGATGTGGGCGTTTAAAGAGAGGCCAAAGTTATTAACCAACAAAAATAATCTGATAAGGGAAGGCGATAATCAAAGACCTCTGCCTCCTGAATCGCGTGGAATGAAAACTTCTGACCAGAAAAAAGGTGAAGGCAATGAATCGTAAAAGATTAGTCCTGCTCTTGATGTTGATCGGCACTACATTCACCTCCGGCTGTTGGGATAAAAAAGAGTTAAACGAAATGGCCATCGTTGCGGCAGTGGGAATCGATAAAAATAAAGAAGGGAAATTAGTGGCAACGTTTCAAACCATTAATCCAAGCAATGTTGCGGGAGCTCTTCAAGGAGGCGGCGGAACAAATCCACCCATCTCCATTTATAGGGCCAGCGGAGATAATATATTGGAAATGGATAGTAATGCTTCAAACGAAATTTCAAGGGATATGTATTTTGCCCATGCAAACCTGATTGTCATAGGTGAGGAAATAGCAAAAGAAGAGGGCATCAACGCGATTTTTGATGCCTTTGAACGTTCCCCTGAATTTAGGGCGACTACGAGGATCGTGATTGCCCGTGGTGTAAAAGCAAGGGAAATAGTCGAAACGCTGACGGCAATCGATAAAGTAACAGCGGAAAAAATCATCAGGACAATTGAATCTACGGAAAAACAGCAAGGTGGAAGTGTCAATATGAATCTTCAAGAAGTGATCAAGAATCTTGTAAGTACCGGAAAAGAACCGGTAATAAGTGGTTTTACCGTGAAGGGCCAGAAAGGGAAAGCAGACACAATGGAGAACACTCAGTCTTCGGATATTAAGGCAAACCCAAAGGCAGCTGGTATAGGTGTTTTTAAAGATGGAAAATTGATTGACTGGTTGGATGGTGACATGGCAATAGGCTCAATGTGGGTAATGGATAGGATTGAAAATACAAACCTGAACATTGATTGGAAGGGCAAAAAAGACGCAATAACCTATAAAGTGATTCGCCAAAAAACCAATGTTTCGGTAAAAATGGAAAATGGTAAACCAAAGGTATTTATAAAAGTCTATGCAGAAGGAGATATTCGCGAAGCGAATGTTCCTGTGAACCTTGGAAGTCCGCACGTTCTGATAGACATTGAAAAGGAATTGGCAAAAGATTTAAAAAAGGAGATGGAAAGTGCAATCGGTCGTGCTCAAAAAAATAAATCCGATATTTTTGGAATTGGTGAAATCATGCATGAATCCCATCCAAAAGTATGGAAGAAGTTAGAAAAGGATTGGGATGATGCTACTTTTTCTAAGCTGGAGGCACAGGTACAGGTAAAGACTTTCGTTCGCCGCACAGGATTACGTAATAAGCCGTATCTTTCAAATATTAAAAAGGGTGATCAATAATGGGAAGGAAGTGGCATCCTCATGGAAAAGGCAAAAATTAGCGGCTATCAGCTGTTCGTCCTTATTTTCCTGTTTGAAATGGGCAGTGCTCTATTGGTTCCTCTTGCAGGAGATGCTAAACAGGATGCTTGGCTAGTCATTCTTATTGCGATGATAGGCGGTTTTTTATTATTTTCCGTTTATTATGGCCTTTTTCAATACTACCCTGATCAGCTGTTAACTGATTTTGTAAGAAGTATATTGGGGAACTTCTTAGGAAGGATAGTAGCCTTTTTATACATTCTTTATTTTGTATATCTCGCTGCAAGGGTGCTGAGGGATTTCGGGGAGACGCTGCTTACTTTTGCCTATCCTCATGTTCCATTATTTTTTGCTAATGCAACATTCATTTTGGTAACGGTATTTACGGTTCGTAAAGGGATAGAGGTAATGGCAAGGACGGGTGAAATATTTTTTGTCTTGGAGAATTTACTTTTCCTGACATTCGTTTTTCTGGTAGTCGTTTCAGGCATGATCCATTTAAACAACTTAAAGCCCGTTTTCGAAATCAGTGGGGCGGAGATGATGAAAATGGCCTTTACTGAAACCATATACTTTCCATTTGGCGAAATCATTGTCTTTTTAATGATTTTTCCTTATTTGAAAGAACCTCAGCGACTGAAAAAAATTGGGAGCGGGGGTTTGGTTGCAGGCGGTATTTTTCTCGCGTTTACAATGGCTATGAACGTAGCGGTACTTGGAGTGGATCTTACAACTCGTTCGCAATATCCTCTGCTTTCACAAATTCAGTCCATTGAGATCGCTGGCTTTCTCGAACGCCTCGATGTTTATTTTTTAGTGAAGCTGATGATTGGCGGGTTCATCAAGGTAAGTATATTTACCTATGCAGCGGTAACGGGTACGGCGAATGTTTTCAATGTTAAACAGCCCTCCAGACTTGCTTACCCCGTAGGCATTGTCATTTTACTGATTTCCATTGTAATCGCAAGCAACTATTCGGAACATATCCAAGAAGGATTAGACGCCGTTCCGATCTATATCCACCTCCCATTTCAAGTGATCATCCCGATGCTTCTCTTGATCATTGCCTTTTTTAAGAATCGAAAAAGAAGCAAGGCCAGCACCAAAATAAGTTCCTAAAAGGGGAATAGATGAAAAATGAAAATCTTCGGTATTACGGTTTTGATGCTCATTCCATTAGTGGCCTTTTCTTTAGGTATGGATATTCTTTTAGGATTTGATTTGGATAATTCAATAAAGCATGCCTTGAACCCTTTTTTGGTGAAAGACCCGGCTGAACTAATCCTATTTCTTGTTCTTCTTGTGGCTTTATTGTTCAGCTTCATTTATCGAAAAAAAAAGAAAGGCAACAAAGTCAAAGGGCAACAATAAAGTTGCAATTCGTTGCTGAACTAAAGATAAATTCCCTCATTCAAATATTGAATTGAATGAGAGAGTTTGTCTTTTTGCTTTTTTGCAACCTCGTATACCCATTTCATAGTATGATGATTAAATGAGCTTTATTTTTTAGCGGAATGTAAAATCAATTAACAAAAAAACCTCAGGAGGGAGGACGGCAATTTGGATATCAAATTAAATCAAAAAATCATAAAAGACATGTGCGGGGCCGTCTCCTTCAAAAGAGGGGAAGCTTTTTATCGAGCCAATAAAGTGACATTTGAAAGTTTCCGTCCTGATGGTTGTGAAGCAACGGTTAAAGGAATGGAAGATTTCCATGTCTCGATTGAAGTGGATTCTGTCGGTGGTTTTCGGACTAAATGCAGTTGTCCATCGTTAGCTTCCTACCAAAAGGATTGTCAGCATATTGCAGCTGTTCTGCTGTCGGTTTGCGATCACCAGCGAGATGGAACGATCCCTGATGGCCTTAATGTATCTCGTTCTGATATTTCAGCCAATAAGAAGTTGTCTGAGGGTTTGCTGACCCTTTTCAATAATCAGCCTGTACGCAAAAGCGGTCATCAGCGCCACTTTGAAAAAAGAAAGATGCTTGAAGCGGAATTTACATGTAAACCGGTATGGATGGGAACGGATCAATATATGTTAGGACTGGAAATGAAAATCGGTTCTTTCAATGTGGCGAATGTCCGGGATTTCCTGAAGCGAGTTAAAGAAGGAGAGCCTGCCCAAGTGTCCCTTTCATTTATATATGACCCGGTGCTGCATTGTTTTCAGAATGAAAATGATTCCGTGCTTCAGGAGCTTATTACAGTGATATCGGATGAAAAAGTCTATGTTGATGCCCTGACTGATAAATCTGAATACACATTGGACAATCACTTATTACTTTTGCCTCCATCTTCTTTTCGAAGGCTTGTCCCCATCCTTGAAGTGGCGCCAGCGGTGAAGCTTGCCTATGGCGGCCTTACATTCAATGGCTTTCGTGTATCAAACGGACCGCTTCCTTTACAGTTTGACTTTACTGAAAGCGAGGTCAAAGGCTATCAACTGAATATTAAAAGGCTGCACGAGATGATTGTCATGAATGCATACACATTGGTTCTATTTGAAGGGAAATTGGTTCAGCTCGAAAATGAGGATTTCCAACGCCTTTCAGAGTTAAAGCAAATGATGGAGGATTCGGGGATGAATCAAATTCCAATCCATCATGACCAGCTGGAATTATTCATGGACAAAGTGGTACCAGGTTTGAAAAGACTCGGTAAAGTCCATATAGCAAGATCCATCACTGAATTGTTCTTGAAGATACCGCTGGTTGCGAAGCTATACTTGGATCGTGTGAAAAACAGGCTGCTTGCGGGACTGGAATTCCAATATGGGAATATCGTGATCAACCCTTTGGAAAAACAAGAATCCAAGGTGATAAGGGATGTAGAGAAGGAGGCGGAGATACTAAAGCTGATGGAGGATAGCCAGTTTGCCAAGACGGACGGCGGCTATTTCTTGCATAACGAAGAGTTGGAGTATGAGTTTTTGTACCACATCGTTCCGAAACTCCAGAAGCTGGTGCAAATCTATGCCACGACCGCTGTAAGAAACCGAATTTCCCGAGGGAATGCTGCACCGCGCATTAGGGTGAAAATGAAAAAGGAACGTACTAATTGGCTCGAATTCAAATTTGAAATGGATGATATCCCAGATAAACAAATACGTGAGGTCTTAGCAGCGCTTGAAGAAAAAAGGAAATACTATCGTTTAAGGAATGGATCGCTGCTTTCCCTAGAAACAAGAGAATACGAGGAAATCAATCGGTTTCTTCATGCACTCCCCGTACAGGATGAAGACTGGGAAAGCAGGCTGAACATGCCAATCGTAAAAGGGCTGCAGCTCCTTGATTCAGTTAATGACAGCCAGACATTCACAATGGAAGAATCCTTCCGGCAGTTTTTGGATAACATCAGGTATCCGGGCGCTTTGGAGTTCGAGGTGCCAAATAGTCTGGACCCGATTTTGCGTGAGTATCAAAAAAACGGCTACAAATGGATGAAAATACTTGCCCAATACGGTTTTGGCGGGATTCTTGCTGATGATATGGGTTTGGGAAAAACATTGCAAAGCATCGCGTTCATTTTATCCGAGCTTCCTGATATCCGTAAGAAAAGGGTTCCGGCGCTTATTGTCTGCCCATCATCATTGACCTACAATTGGCTGAGTGAATTCACAAAATTCGCTCCTGATATCCAAGCCGTCATCGTGGATGGCGACAAGACGGAAAGGACGAAGCTGCTTAAGGAAGTAGGTGACGTGGATGTTGTGATCACCTCTTATCCATTGCTCCGGAAAGACATCGCATCGTTTGAAAAAGAGGACTTCCATACGGTGTTCTTTGATGAAGCACAGGCCTTTAAGAACCCAGTGACACAAACGGCACGAGCGGCCAAGAAGATAAAAGCGGCACATCGCTTCGCATTGACTGGTACGCCCATCGAGAATTCACTAGAAGAGCTCTGGTCCCTTTTCCACGTCGTATTCCCTGAACTATTCATGGGGTTAAAGGAGTACAGCAACCTCTCAAGGAAGCAGATTTCCCGCAGAATCCGCCCTTTTTTGCTGCGGAGAATGAAAGAGGACGTACTGGCGGAACTACCGGAAAAAATCGAGTCCCTGGAATCGATGGAACTGCTCCCTGATCAGAAGAAACTGTACGGCGCCTATCTGGCGAAGCTGCGGCATGATACGCTGAAACACCTGGACAAGGACACCCTCCGGAAAAATCGGATCAGGATCCTCGCAGGCTTGACCCGGCTACGGCAAATATGCTGTCACCCCGCCTTATTTGTGGACGGATATAAAGGCGGTTCAGCAAAATATGAGCAACTGATGCAAATTGTCGAGGAATCGAAGCTTTCTGGAAGACGGGTGCTGATTTTCTCGCAATTTACAAAAATGCTTCAAATGATCGGCAGGGATCTAGCCATGAAAGGACAACCCTTTTTCTACCTGGATGGGCAAACTCCATCAAAGGAACGTGTGGAAATCTGCAATCGGTTTAATGCGGGAGAACGGGATATATTCCTCATTTCATTGAAAGCGGGCGGTACGGGTCTCAATCTGACGGGTGCCGATACAGTCATTCTATATGACCTTTGGTGGAATCCGGCAGTTGAAGAACAAGCTGCGGACCGTGCTCATCGAATGGGGCAGAAGAATGAGGTTCAAGTCATCAAACTTATTGCCCGCGGCACAATTGAAGAAAAAATGAATGAACTTCAAGAGAAGAAGAGAAACCTTATTGAAGAAATCATCGACCCTGGGGACAAGTCGCCGTCTGCCCTTACAGAAGAGGATATCAGGGAAATCCTGATGATATAAGGAGGGGAATGCGGTTACACAGCTTTTTAACAGACAGGAACAATTTATGAATTGAATAGTCTAGTCATGAGCATTTCTTTATAATGAGGAATGCTTTTTTTCTTTTTTAAAAAGAAAAGGATATTTAGGTAACGATAATAATATAATATAAAACAACAATGTTTTATTGTAAAACGATAAATCGTATGATAAATTAAATGGACAATAAATAAGTGGGGTGCTTTTTATGAAACTAGGAACAACACTCTTTTTAAAGATAGCTGTCATTCTTATTGGACTGCCTGTTCTTGCTTTGTGCATCTTTTTTGTGCCTGAGATAGCGAACTTTGCAGCAGAATTATATTCGGATATGACTTATTTGAAATATCTCGTTTTAATCGATTTGTATGCATCGGCGATACCTTTTTACTTTGCTCTATATCAAGCCTTTAAACTTTTAAGTTATATTGACAAGAACAAAGCTTTCTCGGAATTATCTGTAAGAGCTTTAAAGACAATAAAAAATTGTGCAATCACAATCAGTGGCTTGTATGTGGTAGGCATGCCGCTCTTTTATCTCATAGCGGAAATGGACGACGCCCCAGGTATCATATTGATCGGAATGGTCGTTATTTTTGCTTCAATGGTGATTGCAGTCTTTGCTGCTGTCCTTCAAAGGCTTTTACAAGAAGCCATCGATATAAAATCAGAAAATGACTTAATAGTCTGAGGTGAATAACTTGGCGATAATAATCAATATTGATGTGATGCTGGCTAAAAGGAAAATGAGTGTTACAGAACTTTCCGAGAGGGTTGGAATAACGATGGCCAATCTTTCCATATTGAAAAACGGTAAGGCAAAAGCGATTCGATTAACAACTTTAGAGGCGATTTGTAAAGCTTTAGAATGTCAACCCGGAGATATATTAGAATACCGAAATGATGAAGGAACTCAAGATTGAAAAAGTGGAAGAACAAGAAAGACTTCAGCAAAGGGGAGTCACTTAACCATTAAAAAAATGGAGGCACCAATCATGAGAGCACTGAAACAACTCGTTCGTTTTGGTTGGGAGCAGGTTTTATCATGCTTGTTCCCTGCCGTTATTTTTGCCTCTTTGGCTATTACAAAATTCATACCGCTTCCCTTCCTGCCGCGGTATGACTGGCTGCTCATCATCTGCCTTCTGATGCAGTGGTGGATGGTGCGTTCCGGGCTTGAAACAAAGGATGAACTGAAGGTCATCACACTGTTCCACCTTATTGGACTTGCTCTTGAACTTTTCAAGGTACATATGGGCTCCTGGACTTATCCAGAGGAAGGCTATTTCAAAATTTTTGGTGTGCCGCTGTATAGCGGATTCATGTACGCAAGTGTAGCGAGTTATCTTTGCCAAGCGTGGAGGAGGTTAAAGGTTGAACTGGTCAAGTGGCCGCCGTTTTTGGCCGTTGTATCCCTTGCTGCTGCGATTTATTTGAATTTTTTCACCCACCATTATTGGATTGATGTTCGTTGGTGGTTATCTGGACTTGTCATCATCGTCTTTTGGCGATCATGGGTCACATACGAGGTTGGCGGAACTCATTATCGTATGCCAATCGCACTTTCATTCGTTCTCATCGGATTTTTTATATGGATAGCCGAAAATATCGCAACGTTCTTTGGAGCTTGGGAATATCCAAACCAAACCGATGCATGGAGTCTCGTTCATTTAGGGAAGGTAAGTTCATGGCTCTTATTAGTGATTGTTAGCTTTCTTATAGTAGCGACGCTAAAACAAGTTAAGTGGAAAAGTTCCACTAAGATGGATGCAAGTCAATTTTTATAAAAGGCTGTTTTCGCTACTTTGTTGCTATTTACCAAGTAAAGGGGTGTGGTTGATTTCCCATCCAGATGCCCGCTTTCCGCGGGGCGGGCGGTGAGCCTCCTCGGCGTAAACGCCTGTGGGGTCTC
>NZ_JBHVQU010000068.1:0-22371 GCF_042886655.1 Peribacillus sp. NPDC058002
CAACCACACCGCTTTACTTGGTAAATAGCAACAAAGTATGCGAAAACAGCCTTTCTTAAAGCAAGTTTGCCAATAGTCTGAAGGGAACCCTTATAGTAAGGGAATTCCCTTTTTTCTTGCTGTCATTCATTCGTTATTTATCCGACGTTCATAAGAGACGGCATACGCACTATGGCGAAAATGCAAAATTCGGTCTTCCGAGCATTCGATTCCTTCAGGAATATTGGTTGGATCAAACATTAAAGTATCTTTAAACAATGGCGTTTTTCTGGAAATCATTAAATGCCCTATCGTGATTACCTGTTTATCTTCCGACCAAGCTGTGGTTGGATCATCAGTCGGGTCATTTTCCCCTCCTATTTGGATGTTCAATTTAAAGCCCACCGGACCATGCTTGAGCCTATCTTCCATTTCTTCATCCAGATACTCCGGCGAATGCTTGGCCACCTCCTTTTTTTCTAGCATACTAAGGCCGGCATCAGGTATCCACTCGTACTTGATTGCCTGCCGCCTTCCTTCCGAGTTAATGAAATAAAATGCATGAATGGAGTAATATTGACACGTTGAGAAACTGGCTGGAGAACGCATTTCTTTAAGCATTTGCAGGCTTGCCTTGCTTTCAGGGTATTTCCAAAGGATTTTTGCAAGCTCTTTCAGATTGGGGAAACCTTCTTTGGCAGACTTGAAAAAGTCAGCCATATCAACAAACGCTTCCGGTGTTTTCGCAAAGAATAACGGAATGGTCACAGTAATAAGATCTGATTCTTCTCCATTCGGCAATTGAAACTTGACGGCCATGCCCTTTACAGGGGAAATCGCATCGGGATGGCTTGGAACCGGCGAGCTATTTGAAAACCGAATGACCACCGGCACAGCTTCATCCTGAAGATGCGGAGCCACCGTTAATGGGGACGCTTTTCCGTTTGGGGTAAAAACCCCTTCATAAACATATCCCCTTGCATGCGCACGCCGATAACCAGGATGTGTTCCAGCTACATTTTCAATCACATTAACTGCTTCCCTGGCTAGTTCAGGTTTAAAGTCGTCCGTTCCCTCCATGATATCTCACCCCACCTTTTCAGATTTGAATCCATTATTACATGTACCCCTTATTCCAATAGCTTATTCTTATTGAATCGCCGAAAACATTGATCGCCAAAAAACGCCTGGAATTATCCAGGCGCTGCACACATCATGTTAGAAAAAAATACTCATTCCAGCTCCCGCTCCACCTTTGAAAGAATCACATGGGAAACCGTTGCCGCAAACGGAATGGTCCGATTGATGAATTCCTCCACTTCTTCAAGGCTCTCACTATGGATTTTCAGCATAAAACAAGCCCGCCCGGCAATTCGATAACAAAAGTCAACATTCGGCACCTTGGAGATATACTTTTTGAATTTCTCATATTCCCCATTTTTTATCGTTGCTTCCACGATACACTCAATTGGAAAACCGATCTTTTTATGATCAATCTCGGCAACATACCCTTTAATGATCCCGAACGACTCCATTTGCCGTACCCGTTCGGCAACGGTGGGAGCGGAGAGGTTTACTTTCCTTGCCAATTCCCTCATGGAAATCCGGCTATTCAACGTTAATTCAGCAAGGATGTTCTGGTCTTTTTCATCAATTTTCATTCCACAAATATTCTCCTTCTTTTCTTTACACTTATTCATTATTAATCCATATTGCTTTACAAATGGAATTAAAACTCCTGGATTTTTATATTAGTATTATCTCAAAGGAGAGATGTTCATGACAAGAATAAAAAAATCATCGCAGGGATCCAGTCCATTTCAAAGATTATTTCATTCTGAAGAGATTTCGCATAAATGGTCGGACCTCTCAGATTGCATATCTGCAGATGGGAAACTTTCAAAGAAGTTAAAGGAAAACGTCAGAAGAGTTCTGGCATATGGTAATGGCTGCTCATATTGTCAGGCAAAAGGGATTCCACTAAAGCCGGAAGATATGAAAGAAAGCTATGCAATCGCCTTTGCGGAAGTATTCCTCCTACAACGTGAAAAAACGGAGGAAAAGTTTTTCCAAGTATTGAAGGAGACATTCAGTGATGAAGAGATTTCTGAACTATTGGCATTCATTTGTTTTACAACGGCCCAGCAATATTTCGGGGCTTTGATGGATTTATAATAGCAAAAAAAGGAACAGGCACCGTGCCTCGTTCCTTTCTTTAAACCTTCATTGGTTTCCATGCAAACCCATTTACAAGGATCGATTGAAATTCCACCTAGGATTTCGCACCATGATCCTCCATTTCATTGATCCTAGGAAGGATGGAGCGTGAAGGTACCGGGGATGTCAAAACGACGGATGTATTCAGATGTCCATATGGTATTAATCGATCTATCAGTAATCTCATGCTGTCCATATCAGACAAAGCGGCTTTCAAGAAATATCCAACAGTTCCTGTTACACGGTGGCACTCGATAATGTCTAAATCATTTTTCACCAATTCCTCAAAATCGGAAACTGGAACCTTAAGTTCACTCACCTGAATGTACACTAGTACCCCCCTTCCTATTGCCAGGGGTGAAATCCTTGCGCTGAACCCCTCAATGATCCCCTTTTCTTGCAGGCGATACATACGTTCAGAGATGCTAGGTCGACTGAGAGCCAATTTCTTCGAGAGTTCACTAATCGTAATGCGTCCATCCTTTTGTAAAAGTTCCAGTAAATTGACATCTATTTCATCCATGAAGAAACCACCTTTCATAATGAAGGAATATAAGCTTTTATTTCTTTAAAATGTTGTATGGATAGTGAAAAATATATTCTTTTTTGTATGTAATTTTATCAGTTAATATTCTATCATTAAAATAATCCAATAGAAAAAGAAAATTCAGAATTTACCAAAGGGAGGAACCTGCATTGACCTTTACGAAAATCCCGGTTCGACAAAACATCGAAAGCATTAGCCCATATGTTTCCGGCAAGCCAATTGAAGAAGTGCAACGTGAACTTGGTCTCGAAACGATCGTTAAATTGGCATCCAATGAGAATCCATTCGGCTGCTCAACTCTAGCAAAAGAAGCCATGATTACTGAAATGGAGCAAACCTCCTTTTATCCTGAAGGTATGGCACCTGCATTAGCTGAAAAGTTGGCAAGGAAATTGAATATCAATAAAGATCATATCATTTTAGGCAATGGATCTGATGAAGTGATTCGTTTGTTAACACGAACCTATATCCAACAAAATGATGAAGTCATCATGGCTGATGTGACATTTCCACGATATGAAACGAATGTATTGATTGACGGCGGCACACCTGTAAAGATACCTCTTATTAATGGGGTACATGACCTGAAGGGGATGTATGATGCCATAACAGAAAATACAAGAATGATATTTGTCTGTAATCCCAATAATCCGACAGGAACAATCGTTCAAAAAGAAACGTTACGCTCTTTTATCGAGAAGGTGCCGAAACATATTTTACTGATCGTTGATGAAGCATACTATGAATATGTCGATGATGCAGAGTATTTAGAAACCTTGCCACTTTTAAATATGCATTCAAATCTGGTCATCTTACGCACTTTTTCAAAGATTTATGGACTGGCTGCATTAAGGATTGGATACGGTTTAATGGATGCTTCCATCATACAGGAGCTAGTTAAAGTGAAGGAACCCTTCAATACCAATCGTTTAGCACAGGCTGCGGCATTCGCTTCCCTCGACGACCATCCATTCGTTGAAAAATGTGTTCGTAAGAATGGGGAAGGAAGAAGATATTTAGAAAACGAACTAAGCAAGATGGGATTAACATTCTTCCCTTCACATGCCAACTTCTTGATGGTTAAATTGAATCAGCCTGGCAGGGACATTTTTGAGAAGTTATTAATTCAAGGTGTCATCATCCGTTCCGGTCATTTGCTA
Organism: Peribacillus sp. NPDC058002; assembly: GCF_042886655.1. Classification (NCBI taxonomy): domain Bacteria; kingdom Bacillati; phylum Bacillota; class Bacilli; order Caryophanales; family Bacillaceae; genus Peribacillus; species Peribacillus sp. NPDC058002. The sequence goes on from NZ_JBHVQU010000068.1 coordinate 3,904, forward strand.
GGCTATGAAAATACTATCCGCGTGACCATCGGCACCCCACTTGAAAACAAGAGGTTCATATCCTCCTTACAACATATAATCAATGAAACGTCAGGTACATGAACGTTCGAAGTGAAGTTGCAGTATATCGATGATTATTAATGAAAGATACGACATGGAGCCTTTACACATGTCGTATCTTTTCCGTAATTTATTTAGCAATATCCTTTTCTATTATCGTTGTCTCCTGTTCATCCCCACTTTTAAATTTAAAAATGGAAATCGAGATTAATGCAGCCAACACAATCAGGCAAGCAATGATACTGATCCGATTCTGTTCACTGAAAACGAACGATATACAAATGATGCTTAAGGTGATTACGGCAAACAAGGTTACATATGGAAATCCCCACACTTTAAAACTCGGGGCTTTGGGATACGAATTGCGAAGTTTTAGCTGCGCTAAACAGATGCTGATCCATACAAGGGATACAACAAAACCTGGAAACGCCATTAATAAAGTAAATGCCTTGTCCTGTGCAACGAAAGTAACCATGGAGCCGACGACCAATACAAAAGCACTTAATATCAAACTATACAAAGGAACGCCATTTTTTGATACATAAGAGAACGACTTGGGAGCTTCCCCTTCTGCAGCCAAAGAATGCAGCATGCGGGTACACCCATATATTCCTGAGTTTGCGGCAGATAAGACGGCCGTAATCAAAATGAAATTCATGATATGTGCAGATCCCTGAAAACCGGACATTGATAAAACTTGTACAAACGGACTTGCCTGGTCGCTAATTTCGTTCCAAGGAATCAAACCGCAGATTACAAGTATCGGTAAGGTGAAAAATAATACGACTCTCCAAATATAGTTTTTAATGACCTTCGGTAAAATGCGTTCCGCATCCTTTGCTTCTGTTACCGTCACCCCTATTAACTCTGAACCGCCATAGGAGAACATGACAATCAGTAATGCCGAAAAGATGGACATCCACCCATTTGGGAAAAACCCTCCATGCCCGGTGAAGTTTTGTAGATAACTAGATTCCCCGGTTGGGATGACTCCAAATAAAATACAGGCTCCCAATATGATGAATACGATGATCATTGTAATTTTAATGCCAGCAAACCAAAATTCGAATTCACCATAATTTTTGACATTCATCATGTTAATCCCAATGATGAAAGCCGTACACCCTAAACTTAATATCCATAGCGGGATTGCTGGGAGCCAATACTGCAAGAAGCTTCCTGCCACCACTACCTCAATGACACAGACAGATAGCCACATGAAACAATACATCCAGCCTATTATGAATGAAAAGCGGTTACCGAATGCTTTCCGAACGAAACCTTTCATATTCGTATTTGGATAAACAATTGCCATTTCCGCTATAGCACCCATGACTATAAGCAGTAATAATCCTGCAAAAATATAAGTGAATATGACTCCTGGCCCTGCTAACGATATGGTTTCGGCACTTCCTTTAAAAATGCCAGTACCTATCGCCCCTCCCATTGCCATCATGCTAATATGCCGCGGCAATAATTTCTTTTGCAGTGACCCACCATTTGATTCCATTACATCTGCCTCCTTCTTTCCATAATTTTTCCGTATAAAAAATCAAACCCATTTCAATCGTTGAATGGCGAATAGATAAGTTATCTCATCAACCGTTTTGGTTTTGGAGTGGAAGGATGCAAAGCCTTCTTGAAAAATCTTTTCATACTTCACCAAAGTAAAAGATATCAATATGTTGTTAGTTTTACAAGAGGAATCATCGCAGGCCTATTAAGGATCCTATCTAGTCAAACGCCGGGTCAAATTTTGGAAATGGCGTGAATTTGCTGATAGCCTTGCCTTTTGGAGACCAATGAGAGGTTTTTGACTCCATTAAATCAAACACTCTAATCGGGGACTACTTTGGTAATCCCCATGACTTTACCTTTTCCTATTTATTTACGATGTGAATCGCATGTCCCAAAACTACCTCAGCCGCTTCCATCCACCCCTCAGTCAAAGTTGGATGTGGATGCATGATCAGGGCTATATCTTCGACCCTAGCCGCCATCTCAAGGGCAAGGACCCCTTCACCTATAAGGTTGGACGCATCAGCACCTACCATATGCATTCCGAGCAATATGTGGCTATCGGCATCCACGATCACTTCAGCAAATCCTTCTGTTTCATCCGTTGCAAGCGCCCTTCCATTGGCACTGAACGGAAACTTGCCGATTTTGACGCTGTATCCCTGTTGTTCAGCTTCTTCACGGTTTAAACCAACACCAGCTATCTGTGGATCCGAGAAGATTACATAGGGAACATTAGGTGTGTCAACGGCACTTGGCAATCCCCCTATCACTTCAGCTGCCACCACTCCCTGTTTGGACGCTCGATGCGCAAGAGCCGGACCAGGTGTAGTGTCACCGATGGCAAAGATGTGCGGCACATTTGTACGACATTCCATATCCACTTCTATATGGCCTTTTTCACCAACTGTAACTCCAGCCCGATTCAGGCCGATTTCTTCAGTGTTAGGTATCCTGCCAATTGTAACCAAGGCCTTTTCACTCACGACCAATTCCGTCCCTTTTTCATCTGAGGATACATGAAGGTGCACATGGCCATCCACTACACTCGCCTTTTCCACCCTCGTGGATGTTTTGATATTCACCCCAAGCTTCTTGGCATTCCGGGTGACTTCCTTTACAAGGTTTTCAGCAATTTGGGGGAGGATGCGATTGGCCATTTCAATGATGGTCACTTTAGTACCCAGCTTTGCAAATGCCATACCCAATTCGATTCCGATATATCCACCGCCAATGATCGACAAGCTTGATGGAACTTCCTGCAGCTGCAAAGATGATGTTGAATCCAATATATATTCTCCATCGACATTAATGAAGGATGGAATGAAAGGTCTGGACCCCGTCGCAATAATTGCCTGCTCAAACTTGTAGGTTTCAAAATCGCCATCGGTTTCAACTCCAATACGGTCATCAGATAAAAAGGCTGCTTGACCTTTAACCACCGTCACTCCATTTTCCTTACACAAATGGGCAATACCTTGCTTCAACTGAGATGTGATGCCCGCTTTCCAATCCTGCCAAACTCCCAAGTCCATAGCGGTTCTTTCCTGGGATAGCCGGATTCCCATTTTCCCTAAATCGTTAAGCCTTTGGTATTGATCAGCTGTGTGAATTAATGCCTTTGAAGGTATACAGCCCCGATTAAGACAAACCCCGCCCAGCTTATCCTTTTCAACCAGCACGACCGATTTTCCTAACTGGCCGAGACGGATAGCCGCAGCATATCCTCCCGGACCTCCTCCAATGATGATAACATCCGTCTCTACAGCAACTTCCCCTACTACCATTTATCTCATCTCCACAACTAAACGAATTGGATTTTCCAGCAATTCCTTGATTCTATTGGTAAAATGCACCGCTGTTACCCCATCAATCAAACGATGATCGAAAGAAAGAGACATATTCATCATTAAACGGATAACACCTTCCAGATCGCGAACGACCATTCGATGTTCCATTTTATGCAAAGCTAGTATGGCAGCTTCCGGATAGTTAATGATCGGGGTCGCGTGCATCCCTCCGATCGGTCCTACATTGCTGATGGTAAATGTACTGCCTGTGATTTGACCAATGCTCAACTTCCCTTCACGGGCTTGGGCTGCCAATTGCCTGATTTCATCAGCCAGTTGGAAAATGGTCTTTTGATCGGCATGTTTTATGACTGGAACTATGAGACCCTCTTCGGTATTCGTCGCAATCCCAATATGATAATAATTCTTCAGGATGATTTCATTGGTCTTTTCATCAATAGAAGCGTTTAATGTTTTGAACTCCTTTAAGGCGATGACAATGGCTTTAACGAAAAATGGCAAAAAAGTCAACTTAATATCCTTATCATCGGAGTACTCTTTTAATTGATTTTTAAATTCCTTCAATCGGTCCATTTCCAATTCATCTACATGGGTTACATGAGGAATGGTCGAAACCGACTTTACCATATGTTCAGCGATTTTTTTTCGAATGCCTTTAAGCGGAATCCGCTCTTCCCACTCATTTTCCACCCCTTTTGCCTGGATGGCATCATTCATCAAGGCCATCTCTTGAACACTCTTGTTATCATGATGTTTGGCATCTTCCATTGTAATCGAGTTATTTTCTTTAAACTGCTTCAGGTCACTTTCGGTAATTCGCCCAGCCGGGCCGGAGCCTTTAACCTTCTCGATATCAACCTTCATTTCCCTCGCCATTTGACGAACGAATGGCGTTGCCAACGCACGCACTCCCTCATGATGCTGCTTAGTCGTAATCTGTTCTGCATTTACTTTTACATCGTCAGATTGCACGACTTGGATTTCTTGGTCAATCTTGCCTTTATCCGGAACTGACACATCGTTCTCTTCCTGAATTGTGAATATAGTGGTTCCCACTTCCACGATATCCCCTTCGGAAAAAAATATTTTCTTGACCACTCCCGCTGCAGGAGCCGTCAATTCCGCATTGACTTTATCCGTTTGCACTTCAACAATGGGTTGGTCCTGTTTTACCGCCTCCCCTTCTTTAATGAGCCATTGAATAATTTCCCCTTCATGCATCCCTTCCCCTACATCAGGAAGTTTAAATTCCATCATGCGTCATCCTCCTTCTCCCTTAATCACAATTAAAATGATAACGTTTCGACAATTCCTTGTTTTACACGGTCAACAGTCGGTAAATAATGATCTTCTATTGTAAACGGCGGAACCGGTACATCAAATCCTGTTACTCGCTTAATCGGCGCTTTCAGGTAAATAAGAGCTTCATCATTAATGATGGAGATAATCTCCGCACCTAATCCTGCCGTCTTATGGGCTTCATGGACGATTAATGCACGACCTGTCTTTTTAATGGATTGCACGATCGTATCCCTATCTAAAGGGTATAATGTTCGAAGATCGACCACTTCACACTTCCAGCCTTTTTCTGCTTCAATCTTTTTCGCGGCATTCAATGCCTCCCTTAACATGGCCCCCCATGCATAAATGGTCAGATCGCTCCCCTCCTGAACCACTTTTGCTTTCCCGATTTGTATTCGGTACATTTCGTCGGGAACTTCTTCCTTGAAAGCACGATACAATTTAGTCGGTTCCAAAAAGATCACCGGATCTGGATCTTCGAGGGCTGAAATGAGCAGCCCTTTTGCGTCATATGGATTACTGGGTGCAACCACCTTTAAACCCGGGGTATGGGCAAAGAAGGTTTCGACACTTTCGGAATGAAGTTCTGGGCCCCTGATTCCGGCACCATATGGAGTACGGATTAAAAGGGGCACCCCAAATTGCCCACGGGTACGATACCTCATACGGGCAGCATGGGAAACGAGTTGTTCGAATCCCGGATAAATAAAGGCGAGAAACTGTATCTCTACAATAGGCAGCATTCCGTTAAGGGCTAAACCAATTGCAGAGCCAATGATTCCGGATTCAGCTAATGGCGTATCAATGACTCGATCTTTTCCATACTTCTCATAAAGTCCTTCCGTCGATCGAAAAACCCCGCCATTCACTCCAATATCCTCACCCATGATCATCACGCGATCATCATGACCCAGCATTTGGTCCATCGCTTCCGTAATAGCCTGGAGCATCGTTAAATTTTTGCCCATTATTTCTTCCCGCCTTTCCTTAAGATTTGGTTCAATTCCTGCTTCTGTTCCTTTAAATGCCATGACCCCTCGGCATATACATGGTTAAACATTTCGAGCGGGTCGGATTTTGGATACCCTTCGGCTTTTTGAAGGTGAGCATCAATCAGTTCGTTGAATTGTTTTAACGCCAATTCCTCCTGCTCTTCATTCCAGTGACCCTCTTTATTCAAATACTTTCTAAGACGTGTAATGGGATCCCGGTTTTCCCTCCAGAACGTTGAAATTTCGTCCTGATCGCGATATATGTTCGGATTGTCTGCAGTAGTATGAGCGCCATAACGAAAGGTAATGGCTTCGATTAATGTAGGTCCATCCCCATTAAGCGCTCTTTCGACAGCTTGCTTTACAGTCAGCCATACTGCGAAAATATCATTTCCATCCACTCGCACCCCATGTATGTCATAAGCAGCAGCCCGCTGGGATATTGTTTTGGATGCCGATTGCTTTTCAAAAGGGACACTGATCGCGTAGCCATTATTTTGGCAGAAAAAGATTGTTGGGGTTTTATAAACGCCAGCAAAATTCAGTGCCTCATGAAAGTCCCCTTCAGATGTCGCTCCATCACCAAAATAAGCAATGCTAACATTCTTTTCGCCTCTAATCTTACTTGCCCAAGCCGTTCCAACGGCATGAACCATTTGAGTGGCAATCGGAACGCTTGGAGGCAATATCCTTTTTCCCTCAGGACAAATTGAGCCATCAAAATGCGCCATCCAGTATAGGAAAACACGGTATAATTCCTGCCCATGAATAATTGCCGCTCCATGGTCACGGTATGTGGGAAACATCCAATCCCCTGCCGACAACGCTAAGGCGCTTCCTACCTGGGATGCTTCCTGTCCTTCAAAAGGTGCATAAGTTCCAATCCTGCCTTGGCGCTGGAGATTAACGGATTTTCGGTCAAACGTTCTGAGCAGGAGCATGCTCTCATACATCTTTAACATAAGTGATTTATCGATTTTTCCATCAATCGTTTCAATGATTTCGCCATCAGGAGTCAATACGCGAAATATTTCCGGTTCAACTTCATTTGAATACGCTTTCATTATTGGGTTTCCCGTCTTTTCCATTTCATTTCTCCCCTTAAGATAGATTTGTTTCGCAAACTTACCAAGGTTTTGAACAGTCATGAAATAACAGCCCAAAATGTATCTATTGGTCTTTATGTCTGTGATTAAATGCTGTTTCATAAACTACATTCCTTATATAAAAGGATAATACATCCATGTTTTTAATAATATGTTAAATAGAATGAATTTTTCCCATTTTGCCTTTATTTAGAATATGTTTTCTGATAACACACCTTCATTTTGAAAATGAGAACCTTTAATGGGAAAATTTCATATTGATTATCTACAAAATGGTTCATATGCTTATTCGAATCAAGACCTATCCAAAAAGTCTCCAGCAAAAAAAAAGACCCCTTATATAATAAAGGGGTCTCTTTTTTTGTATCGGAGACAAACTCGAAGAAAAGCCTGTTCCCTGTCGTATTTTTCTTTAAAAGTGTTACAGTTTTATTTCAGAAATCCGCTCCCTTTCCGCCGACTGTCTGCCAAGCCTCCTCGACGCAAGCGCCTATGGGGTCTCGGCTAGCCAGTTTTTCGGCAGGAGTGTCGCAAATTTCTTCCATTCATTAAGGGTTTCATATAACAAAAAAACATAAAGAACGAGTTTCCCCTGCCTTTTTTTCTTTAAAAGCGTTACAGTTGATTTTAAAAATCCGCTCCCTTTCCGCCGACTGTCTGCCAAGCCTCCTCGACGCAAGCGCCTGTAGGGTCTCGGCTAGCCAGTTTTTCGGCAGGAGTGTCGCAAATTTCTTCCATCTCTTGAGGGTTTCATTCATGAAATGCAAAAAGACCCGTAATTATATAATGAGTCTCAGTTTGTCTACAAAAAGGAGTTCTATTGATATAATCCCAAACCATTATTTTATAAGTATTGATTGGGGTACTACAAGCACCGGAAATCGCTCCTGCCATAACCAAGATGAAAACCTTACCAACAAGATTAGAAAGATTTATCATTCAAATGTTCCTTTCACGACTGCTTGACCATCTTTGACCATGATCTGCCCCATCGCGATAACACTATTCATTTCTAAAGTTTTTTTCTTCATCATGATGATATCGGCGTCCTTACCTACAGCAAGCTGCCCCTTTGTAGAAAGTTTTAAAATGTTTGCCGGATTTTCCGTCACAACTCGTAGGGCATCGGCAATTGTCACTCCATCCTTGAGGATTGCATCGACAACACAATCATATAAGGACATGCATGTACCAATGTTCAAACCACGCAGGTTACCGTTGCCATCGAAGTCAGGCAGGCTGGCTTGTCCATCTGAAGTTATGGTGATCTGCCCGATTTCAACGCCTTTTTCCAGTGCCATTTTTATTGCTGTACTTGCTTTGACTTCGCCTTCTTCAAGGAACTTCTGGATCGTACTTGTCGTAAAATCGATATAACCCCCTTTTTTTGCATATTCCACACCTGCATTGAATAAATGCGGATTTCGGTTTATATGTGTAGGGTAGAACTGGGTGATTGGTATTTCCGTTGTCTCGACAACTTCTTCAATTACCTTCAAATGATCTAGACTGTCGCCGACATGAATGTTGACGATACCGCTTTTCCCGGACAACAGGCCTCCATTGCGCGCCTGGGAGGCCAGTTTAGCCAGTTCAGCTGCAGTCGGCTGTGAAGAACGATGATCGGCAATGGCTATTTCGCCAACACCGATAATTTTATCCACAAGAATCAAATCATCTTCGATCTTACCTGTTAACGTCTTTACTGGAACTTGATAGGAACCAGTTTGAACGAAGCAGCTAATTCCCTCTTCTTCAAGCGCTCTCGCTTTAGCAAGCAGTGCTGGCATGGTCCTTGTCGTTCCATCTGTTCCGATGACCCCTACCAATGTCGTTATACCCGCTAAAGTGGCATCAGTTAATTGGATTTCTGGTGTCCTCGTTTTAAAGCCCCCTTCCCCACCTCCGCCGATAATATGTACGTGAGCATCTATAAAACCCGGAACCACAATTTGACCACTCGCATCAATCACTTTCATTTCAACGAAATTGGCAGGTTTTTCAATCTTATCCTCAATGAAGCCAATTTGCTTTCCTACCAAGAGGATATCTTTTTGGCCCATATATTCCGGACCATAAAGCTCCCCATTTTTAATAAGTGTGAGCAATGTTCGTTCCCCCTCCAATTGAAATTTTCAATTAGGTTTCAAAATCTTTCACTCGGGTAAATATACAATATGACCCGCTAACAATTACATAAAAAAGACAAACATTATTGTTCATTTTAAAAAGTTGTAGCTGAATTGACATCTTGATTATGCTTTTCCAAAAGTATAAAAACAAAAGGAGTTAAACGACATGAATAAAGTGATTTCTTCTGATATTAAAACAAATAAAAGGTTATCCATGCGACAAATCATGAACCTATATCAAGTTACAAAAGAATTTAAAGGGAATATATATTTTATCTGCAACCATAAATTGGTCGATGCCAAGAAACTTTCGACTTTCGTATCCTTTGTGCTCATTCTTCAAGAGTGTGCAACCATGAAAGTCATACTTGAAGGCGAGAATGTACATGCCATGCTTGAAAAAGTACAGGCTATTTGTAAAGAAAATGATGAAAGTTCATTTAGATTCCAATCGAACCAAACCGTTAATATTTAAATGATTCCAACTACTTCATGAAGAGGGTGTATAGAAATGCGAACCATTCTAATGGTGATAGGCGCAATCGTCGTAATCGGCATAATAGCAAATCTCATTTTTTAAGAACGATGAAAGACTGTCAATTATTGACAGTCTTTTTTTGTTGATTTAATTAAGCAAAAGCTTGTTCATGCTCCCGTTCCTGGGATCACCACGGCAACTTCCAGTCCCTCCATTTATTCAAACCTTCCCGAATTTCATTTCCTTTATCAATCCAATATTGTCTCCTTTGCTCATCGTCTTCTTTTGCCTTTTGCTCAGCTATAAGTGCCTGTTGTTCAGCTATAAGCGGACCGATATCTTGAGCTTTAAAGGATTGGGCAGTTTGATTCTGTAAAGCTTGCGACATTATTTTTTGAAAGATGATTGCACTTCCCTGACTGCTGTGTGTCGTTAGATAATGCTTTTCGTCCGTCTTATCATATCCAGCCCATACAGCACCGACCAGCGAAGGTGAATAACCGATGAACCATTGATCTTTAACCCCTGATATTCCTTCGATGGGAACTTGTGTGGAACCTGTTTTACCTGCTATTTCATAACCGGAAACAGCGGCGTTTTTCGCTGTGCCATATTCCACTGTTCCAAGCAGCATGGAATTCATTTTGGCGACGGCGTCTTCAGAGGTCACTTTGGTGCTTTTCTCTTTCCAGGCGGCTACCTCTTTTCCATCTGCATTTTCTATTCTTATAATGGCATGGGTTTCCATTCTTTCCCCACCGTTGGCGAAAGTTGAAAAGGCTCCTGCCATCTGCAGCGGGGATACACCTTTTTTCATCCCCCCCAAAGCTATCGATAGGTTTCGATCATCTTTTTCATATGGAATTCCAAACCGCTTAAGTGAATCAAGCCCCTTATCGATGCCCATCTCATTCAATAGCCAAACCGTTGGTACATTCAAGGAATTCATCACCGCTTCATACATGGGCACTTCTCCTTTATATTCACCACTAAGGTTTGTTGGCTCATATTCACCGAAGCTCATTTTTTCATCCTTTAAAGGGTCGGTGATGTCGTATCCCTCTTCAACCGCTGGCAAGTATACGACAAGCGGTTTAATGGATGAACCGGGAGATCTTGTCAGCTGGGTTGCCCGGTTATATCCCATGAATTGATGCTTACCTCTCCCACCGACAAGTGCCTTTATGCCTCCCGTTTCAGGATCAAGGAGGACAGACCCGCTTTGAACCAGTTCATCTGCACTCGTTCCCACTGGAAAATTGGCATCATTCGCATAAACGGTTTCTGTAGACTGCTGCATGGATTGGTCCAGTGTCGTGTAAATTTTGTAGCCCTTTGATAGCAAATCCTCAAGCTTAATACCATATTTACTCGATGCTTCGGATAAAACATGATCGACAAAATAAGGATATTTACCTCTTAATGGATCGGTTTCCTTCTCCCCCATAAGAAGTGTCACCGAATCTTTTTTTGCAGCTGCTTCTTCATCTTTCGTCAAATAACCATGTTCCGCCATTCTCGAAAGAACCAAATCACGCCTCTTGACTGCCCCGTCTAAATTCTTGTATGGATCAAGTTTCGATGGTAAGTTAATGACACCCGCCAGCAAAGCTCCCTCGGCAACGGTCAATTCAGAGACCTCTTTGGAAAAATAAATATTTGCGGCCTTTTTGATTCCCCATGCCCCATGGCCAAAATAAACTTGATTCAGGTACATTTCCAGAATTTCATCTTTTGTATATTGATTTTCAACTTCCCGGGCTAGAAAAAACTCTTCTATCTTCCTCTTCAATGTCCGATTCGATTCCAGCATCGTGATTTTCACAAGCTGCTGGGTGAGAGTGCTCCCGCCTTCAACAACACTTCCAGCCTTCGCATTTTTAACCAAAGCCCGCATAATCCCTTGATAATCTATGCCGTGATGTTCATAAAAACGGTGATCCTCAATGGAAACCACCGCTTGTTTCATATGTTCCGGTATTTCTTCTATTGCAACCCCTTCGGATTTATTCGCCGTGATCGTACTGGCAAGATTCCCATCCAGATCATAGATTCCTGTCGGTTGCTGAAGTTTATTTTCAAGATGACTTATATCTGCACCCTGCTTGAAATACAATAGTGAACCGGCGCCTAAAACCACAACCGCCAATATTATAATTAGACCTAATTTCACTAGCCCTTTCATTTGTCCCCCCCATTTTCCCATCTCGACATGTTTCATTAAAAATATTTTACCCTTTTTATTAAAGAAAACTCGCCGATTGAATAAAAGGCGCCCTTTTCTTGTAGCACATACTCGCGAATCTGCATCCTTGCCGATGATATCCCTTCATCGTCTGAGCATGCCAGCTAAATGAAGGACCAGATTTCATCCTACCATTTTAACTATGCTCGTATCTATCCTTTACCCTTAAAAGACAATCTATATACGGATTAAAGGCGTGAAGCCATTTAAAAGCGGGTATAACACTTATAAGGTCTTATAAAGGGGAGAGATGATATTAATGAAAGACTTAAAACATATTGTCGTCGCTTTTGATGGAAATGAAGAGAGTAAGCGGGCCGTGGAATATGGGGCAACATTGAAAAAGGCCTTTCCAAAAGCCGAATTGACCATAGTTCATGTCCTGAATGATAAGGTTGAACAGCGTATCATGGGAGACGCCTCGGCTCCGGGGTTCGTACCTACTGCCGGATTTTATGTGGATCCAGTCCAGACACATCCCGTTATTGAAGTCAATCAGCCAGGACCCCAAAAGGTAAATGACACCCCTTCCCCCGTCGAGAATAGTATTCAGAACGCAGAAAGTAATACGTTGAGATTGTTAAGTGAATGTCAAGTCAGGGGGAAATTCGAACTATTGGAAGGATATGCCCCAGATAGCGTATGTGACTTTGCAGCAAGAACTTCAGCCGATCTTATCGTTGTCGGCAATAGCGCTAAAAGCGGTTTGGAAAAATTCTTTCTTGGCAGTACAAGCAGTTCCATTGCAAAAAACGCACCTTGTTCGGTATTCATTGCAAAATGAAGATTGAGCGGGTTCTCACTGTATGGCTCGAGTAGAGCATTCTCTGAAAAAGGCCGGATCCTTATAGGATCCGGCCTTTTTGTTAAGAGGATTTTTTCAGTCATACATTTGTAGCAAAAAACACCGGAGCGCCAATTGCTGTCCAAAACCACATCCTACACCAGCGGTAACCAAGTGTCCCACTCAGCCTTTTTGGCTCCCCTTGCAGAAGTATTTAATTTTCGATCATCGGTTAGAATATAGTATTAGTTTCTATAAATGACAATTAAAGAAAATGTACATATCATCAACTTGTCATCCCCATTTTAGGGCATTTTCTTTTGTTTAACCAACTTCTTTACAGACCTTCATCACACCTGCCATCAACCAAGTTAGATGGCTAAATCTATAGACTCACAAAGGTTTGATTCATTAAGCCTAATTTACATTGGGGAGGGAATGGACATGGATAAACATTCGATTTCAGCTGAAAAAGGCGCCTACATAAGCATTGCCGCTTACATATTCTTGTCTGCTCTTAAATTGTCATTTGGTTATTTCGGTGATTCTAAAGGGCTTTGGGCTGATGGTTTAAATAATACGACCGACATCATCGCTTCCTTAGCCGTATTGATCGGTTTGAAAATTTCAAAGAGACCTCCTGATGATAATCATTCATATGGTCATTTACGGGCGGAAACCGTAGCCTCGTTGGTAGCTGCCTTCATCATGATCACCGTGGGCCTTCAGGTAGTATACAGTGCCATTGAATCCTTCTTTCACCAAAATTCAACAACCGTTCCCAGCATGCTGACCGGTTATGTGGCTCTATTCTCTGCATTTTTCATGTACGGAATCTACCGTTATAACTTATCATTAAGTAAAAAGATCAACAGCTCTTCCATCTATGCCGTTGCCCAGGATAATCGTTCCGATGCCCTTGTCAGTGTTGGTGCATTCATTGGAATAATCGGTACTAAGATGGGAGTCCCTTGGCTGGATGCGATAGCGGCAGCCGTCGTGGGGGTCATCATATGCAAAACGGCCTGGGACATCTTTCGTGATGCCTCCATCTCTTTAACTGATGGTTTCGACGAGCAGCTCCTGCAAAAGATCGGACAAACCATTATATTGACAGAGGGTGTTAAAGACATGAGTGAAATTAAAGCCCGGATGCATGGAAGTGAAATCCTGCTCGAAACTACCGTTCATGTTAATCCTCTTTTGACCGTCATTCAAGGTCATGATATTACGGTTAAAATCGAAGAAAATCTTTTGAAGGAATATAATATCCAGCATGCGATCGTTCACATCGAACCATATGCATTCCATAAAAAAGGTAACCGTCATTAACTTTACGGATACCTTTTTTTGTTATTGATTCCTGTAATCACTGTAATAAAACTGTGTCAAAAAAAGGGATTTATTGATTGATTGCCGAATATTTATCCAATTAACACATGTTAAAAGAACATTAATCTGTTATCATGAAAAAAAGATGTAATTATTTTGATATTTTGTAATTTTATTCAAATACAGCAATTTCTGGGTCAAAAGTAAATTCATTTTCCTACAGTATGGAGGACAAGATGGTATCTAATCGAGAAATGACCATTCACTTTTTATCTTCTCAAAAAAGCAGTATCATTTCCAAATGGAAAGATGAGTTGCTGCATTTACCGGACGGATATCTGGGGTATTTTAAAGGAGAAGTGGAAAATATTTTCAATCTGCTAATGGATCAGCTTGGAAAGTCGGATACTGAAATAGACGATGTACTGAAGGTCGTAGGGGAAAAAATTGCGTCTGATCGAGTCAATAAGCAATTGGATATGGAAAATTTCTTTTCCACTGCTACCATCGGGAGATCCATCATCATAGAGCATGTTTTGAATTCCGAATCATCCAAAGAAGTAATATCGGGACTAATTAAGCAAGTAAACGTTTACTTCGATAAACTTATTCATTTTGCATTATCCCATTATACCGAATTGAAAACGATGGAACTTGAAGAACGCTATCAATTCATAAGCCCAAATCATAAAGACCGGTTGACACTCCTTGGCCAAATGACCTCAAGCTTTGTCCATGAATTCAGAAATCCACTGACTTCCATCATGGGATTCATACAATTGTTACAGGCAGAACAACCTCAGATAAAGTACCTTGATATCATTTCGAAGGAATTGGATCAGCTCAATTACCGGATCACACAATTTCTTAATATTTCCAAAAAGGAAACTTCAGCATCACCACCTGATCTATTTTCCATTGCTCAGCTTGTGAATGAGGTGATTGAATTTTTATATCCAAGCATTTTGGAAGTTAATGCTTCCATTACATGTAATATTGCCGAGGATGCCGTAATTTCCGGTTCTAAAGAAGAATTCCGTCAAGTTTTACTTAATATTATATTAAATGCTCTTGATGTGGTTGCAGGGATGCCTTCCCCATCCATTTACATTTCAGGCTCTGAATCACCACCCGGCATTCTTACTTTAAATATATCGAACAATGGGCCGAAGATACCTGACGACGTCCTGCCGAATATTTTTGAACCATTCATCACCACTAAAAAAAGAGGAACGGGATTGGGATTATTCGTCTGTAAAGAAATCGTTTTAAAGCATCAAGGAACTTTATCCTGTCACTCTACCGATTTCCTTACGACCTTTTCAATACAATTAAAAACTAAATAATGGATAAATATCCTTTTTTCCTTAGGTTTTTAGTGTGAAATTTTTGACTGATTGGCGCCCAGTTACTTATACTAATAGGTAGGTTCCACTACTAATCGAGGTGAATGATTCTATAGATTGAAAATAAAAACAAGAGAAATTTTCATACGAGATAGACGAGACTTATTTTTCATCTAACATTTTATATACTACTATCATTTCATTCATTATTGGTTTTGGGAGGTGACTGGGATAATTAAATCGTTCTCAACATCTGGCGATTCAATTAAGTCCCACACTAATTGGACATATTAAGTTTTTTATTTGTCATTATTTTAATTGCTTTAACGGCCTTTTTTGTGGCTTCGGAATTTTCGATCATAAGGGTTCGCAGCTCTCGGATCGATCAATTGATTGAAGAGGGAAACAAAAAAGCCATTGCGGCCAAGAAGGTTACATCCGATCTTGATGAGTACCTATCCGCGACACAGCTTGGAATTACCGTAACTGCCCTTGGATTGGGGTGGCTGGGACAACCGACCGTCCTCAAATTGGTTGGGCCTTTATTCAAGGCATTGAACATCCCTCAAGAAGTCACAAGCATTCTGACATTCGTTATTTCATTTTCCCTGATTACGTTCCTGAATGTGGTTGTTGGAGAATTGGCTCCAAAGACGGTTGCCATCCAAAAGGCTGAGCAAGTGGCCTTGGCAATTGCCAGCCCGCTGATTTTTTTCCATAAGATAGCCTTTCCCTTCATTTGGGCCTTGAATCATTCTTCCCGATTCGTTGTCGGATTATTTGGCTTTAAGCCAGCATCCGAAAGCGAAATAGCCCATACGGAGGAAGAATTACGTTTCATCCTGTCAGATAGCTATAAAAGCGGAGAAATTAACCAGTCGGAATTTAAATATGTAAATAACATCTTTGAGTTCGATGATCGTGTTGCTAAAGAAATCATGGTCCCAAGGACAGAAATCATGACCATATCCAAAGATGAAACGGTACAGCAATTCGTCGATGTGGCCAAATTGGAAAAATACACTCGATATCCTGTTGTCGAAGGTGATAAAGACCATGTCATCGGCTTAGTGAACTTAAAGGAAGTATTCTCGGATCTTATTAAGAACCGGGAAATCCATATCAAAGCGATTGAAAATTACGCTCGTCCGATCATTCGGGTGATGGAAAATATCCCAATTCACGATTTGCTGTTAAAAATGCAAAAAGAACGCATTCATATGGCCATTTTGATGGATGAATACGGCGGAACTTCCGGACTTGTCACAGTCGAGGATATCCTCGAGGAAATCGTTGGGGAAATTCGTGATGAATTCGATATTGATGAAGTCGCCTCGATCAGGAAAATTAAAGATGGACATTATATTTTAGACTCTAAACTTCTTGTAAAGGAAGTGAATGACCTACTTGGCATTCACTTAGAAGAAGATGATGTCGATACTATAGGCGGTTGGGTCCTTACTGAAAATTATGATGTGAAGGTAGGGGACATCATGGAAAAAGACGGATTCTGCTTTAAAGTGATTGAAATGGAAGATCACGCCATTCGTTTTATAGAGGTCACCAAAAAGGTCGTACAGCTTCCTCTGGAAGAAGACCTTCCTCAAGGATAATGATGAAAAACAGCCACGTAAAAGGTGATTTTACGTGGCTGTTTTTTCGATTTGTTCATTTATCGGGAAACCGTCCCATTTTTTTGACCGTTACGATTGGAGGAGTGCTCTTTTTCTTCCAAAAAATATACAACATGATAAAGATAAAGGAAAAACCAGCAGCCGGAATTAGATAAGGTTCAGTTATTTCCCGGATTTGCTGCCAATTCTCGCCGAGAACCATTCCTAATGTCAGGAACAATATGGTCCAAGGTATGACAGCCGCAACCGTATAAAATATAAACTTCCATACAGACATCCTTGCAATTCCGGCTGGGATGGAAATAGCATGGCGAACCACTGGAATGAATCGAGCCGTAAAAATCACGCCAACGCCATACCTTTGAAACCACTCTTCAGCATTTACTATATGATTTTCTTTTAGTAAAATATATTTTCCATACTTCAAGAGAAAGGGCCGTCCTCCATAATATCCAGCCCAATATAGAAAAAGTTGTGCCATCGTCCCGCCTGCCACACCTGCAAGAACAGCTCCCCAAAAATTCATTTTCCCCAGGCCTACCACATAACCACCGTATCCTAGAACTAGCTCACTAGGGATGACTTCAACCATAAGCCCAAATAAAATCCCCATATACCCCATTTCAGCAAACCAATTCAATATCGTCATAATAAGCTGTGATATCATGCTATCGGACTCCCCTTACCGCTAATTTCAAATTGTTTGTCCTTCTATCCTATTTCAGCTCATAACGTTCTATTCGGTTTTTCATATCCAGTTTCACAATGCATCACATTTAGGAATGCATAAAAAAAGACCAGCTGATATGTACTCCGGTCTCATTGCATCAATATTCTTTTAGCTCCCTTTTTTGGGAAAATTGATTAAAAACAGCTGCGGTGAGTAAGGATGAATCATTTTGCGAAACATTAGTGAAAATCTCCTGGCGTGATTTCGTTTTTTCAATATGAATCCCGAGATCTTTATACTTGTTGATTATTTGATTATTCATGCTTACCCTCCCTTTCTGCTGTACCGTTATCCTTTACCTTCCCATTTAACGAAAGGATAAAACCTGTTTAAACCATTCGCTCCAAAAAACAATCAATTGACTTGAATGGTTTGCAGTTGGTGTTCATGCACTTCGTCTTTTTCAACATGTACCTGCACCTTATAGGTTCCCGATTCTTCGAAAGATACCTTATTTAGATATGTTCCATCTCCATCTTCTTCAGCCTTGGTGAAATGACTCTCTTCGCTGCCTTCCTTCCACACCTCGAAATTCACATCTGCATTTGTCAGTGGCTTCCCGTTCAATTCAACGGTCGCTGCAAAGTTCGAACTGTTTCCTGCCTTTACAGGGTTACTTTGAAACTCGATGGATACATCCGTACTAGGATGAACCGATGCGCCTTCACTTTCATGTTCTGGAACGACAACTTCTTTTTCAGGCATTACATGAAGGCCTTTGGCCGTTACATGGGAGACTACAATATATTTGCCTTGTTCTTCAAAAGTATGCATCACTTGATACATGCCACTTCCGGTATTCTTTGCTTCAAGCATTTCCCTTTTATCCTGCCCTGACTTTCTTACTTCAAAGAGTACCTCATCTGCTTCATTCACCAATTGGCTTCCCTGTTTCACTGTCGTTTCAAGAATGACTTCTTTTCCAGGCTCCAATTTGCCTTTAATGGCGATTGATGCATCCATCGATTCTGGAACAGCACTGTTAACTTCCTTATCCC
>NZ_JBHVQU010000069.1:0-21983 GCF_042886655.1 Peribacillus sp. NPDC058002
GTCTGTATATATAGGGTTGTGGGTTTTAGGATATGGACTTTTTTTACGATACAATACCTCATCAGGTAACAGCCCCTCCAACGCTTTCCTTAGAATACCCTTTTCACGGTTGCCTTCCATTTTCATTTCCCAAGGAATGTTCCATGCATATTCAACAAGGCGATGGTCGGCAAATGGCACGCGCACCTCTAAACTTGCACCCATACTCATCCGGTCCTTCCGGTCAAGGAGCGTCGTCATGAACCATAATAAGTTCATATAGAAAAGCTCTCTCCGTTTTGCTGCCACACCGCTTTCCCCTTCCAATTTAGGCGTTTCGGCAAGGGTGGTCAAATAAGCTTCCTGCGCATATTCCTCCAGCTTCAATTTCTCACGCCATTCCGTTTTTAATAAAGATGCCCGCTCCCCGGTCGATCTCATCCATGGAAAACCAGCACGATTCAAATCATCCTCACGATGAAACCAAGGATAACCTCCAAAAATTTCGTCCGCACATTCGCCGGATAGGCCTACGACAAAATCCCGCTTGATTTCCTTACAAAACCAAAGTAAAGAAGAATCGACATCCGCCATGCCCGGGAGGTCCTTTACAAGGACAGCTTCCGTTAAATAATCCGTCAACTGCTCTTGAGTGATGATTGATGAATGGTGAACCGTGTTAAAGGTATCCGACATCTTTTTAATCCAGTACCCATCAGAGTTAGGCTGAAAATCATTTGCCTTAAAATAGCGCTCATTATCTTCATAATCAATGGAATACGTATGAAGCTGGCCTTTTCCTTCTTTTTGATAGGCGTTAGCCGCAATGGCTGTTATCGCGCTTGAGTCAAGCCCTCCCGATAAGAAGGTACAAAGAGGAACATCTGATACAAGTTGCCGTGTGACTGCATCTTCGACAAGGAAGCGAACCTTATCGGCCGTCTCATCAAGAGTATCCCGATGTTCTTCACTTTTCACATTCCAATATCTCCAAATCCGCAGGCCTTTCCTTGATAAGGTTAGCGCATGGGCAGGCCTTAATTCCTGGATATTATGAAATACGCCTGAACCTGGCTTTCGGGATGGACCAACACCAAAAACTTCTGACAACCCTTCGCGGTCAATCTCCGTTTTAACATCCGGATGGGCCAGGATGGCCTTAAGCTCCGATCCGAAAATGAACCCGCCGTCCCTTTCCGCGTAAAAGAATGGTTTTACCCCCATGCGATCTCTTCCAACGAATAATTTCTGTTCCTTTTCATCCCAAATCGCAAATGCAAAAATCCCATTGAACAAGTCAATGCATTTTTCTTTCCATTCCATATAAGAAGTTAGTAAAACTTCTGTATCAGAATGACCGTTAAAGGAATATCCTTTTAATAATAGCTGTTTACGAATATCCTCGGTGTTATATAGCTCACCATTATAACAAAGTGTATATCTGCCGTTTTCGTGATTTTTCGTCATCGGCTGTTTTCCGCCTTCCGCATCGACAACCGTTAACCGTTTATGACCAAAGGCAGCATGGGCTTCGCTCCAAACATTTTCCTCGTCTGGCCCCCGCTTTGCCAACGTTTTTGTCATGTTTTCCACTGTTTTCGTTTTTGTCCGTAAATCTTTTTGAAAATGCACCCAGCCTGTTATCCCACACATTTTATACTTCATCCTTTCTATCCGGACCAACAAAAATATATTGGCTCCCTGTCTTAAAAAAGATTTACAGTCCCTAAGTATCGATCAGCAATTCCGTAGGACTACCCTGCCCACATCGCCCGGCGTTGTTAATGAATTGTTGAGCAAAGCATCCCTTGTTTAAACATAGCCTATGCAAAGACGGAAAGATGGTTATTTGTCCATAATATTTTAAAATATACAGTTATATTTTCATTGGATTTTGACTAAAAAGTAGGTGAGGATTCCACTATTGGAGGTATATGTATGAGTCAGCAACAACGAATCAAGTTAATGAACAGGCAAACAAGAGCTTTTACCGAAGGAACAGTGGAAAATATCAATCAACAATGGATTTTTTTCGATGATGAAACAGATGAGGCCTGCTCCATTGAAGACCACGTTGATAGCATCATTGAAGTGTACAGGGGTGGGCGCTGGCAGCAAGGAGTAGTTGAAGAAGAGGGGAAAATCCTGCTTCACCGGGAAATCACCTTCTTAAGGGAAAATGAGCCCATTCGGATACGCAAAAAACTGCTCTACTCTTTTGAACGTTTATTGGAAGAATTGAACGATGATTCCTTTTTCCAATTTGTAACGACATTGAATTCACTTGATTTTTCTATTTATGATTGTATATATAGTTATAACCAGCTCACCTTTTTAAGGGCCGTCCCTAACCAGTCCGGCGTTAATTTCTTCACCTTTGATAACGAGAGCCAAATATGCCTCGTCCAACACCACTTTTCTTATGGGAAAAAGGATCACGATCGTTTTGAATTCACCCTGAACACTGGAAAAAGGATCGTCATTGAGAAAGTGAATTCACAATAATGGGTAAAAGAAAACGGGTAAATGAGATATCCTCATTTACCCGTTTTCAATTCTGCATTAAAAAAAGTCCATTCCTTGTGGCAGCGAAAGCCCTAAATAAAGGACGAATACAAACGCTACGATGAACAATATCCACATGGCACTTGTGCTTTTCCCTTTTTTCGTACGGACCAGCACCATTTCCATCGCCGCAATCACGATGATTCCAACAATCATTTTTACTGCGTAAACACCAAAATCAGTGATCAGCATACCGCCAGTCAGGAAAATCAATAGATAGAACAACCGTGTTATCATATGTAGCATTTTCGCTTTCGGATTTCCACCTTTAAGCATCGAATATGTGACAAAGAAAAGAATGATTCCGATAACCCAAGCCGTAATATGCATATGTGTCATTTTTTTGCCCCCTCGTTCAGTTTCCATTTCATCATATCATAGGCTTTTACAAAAAAACAAAACTAAGGATCTACCTGAATGGGTAAAAACCAACAATTTAATGAACATCATTTACATATATTCTTAATAGGTCCCTATCTGCGCATAACCGGTTTTTTACCATATGTAACCAAACGCCATATATATTCAATCGGTCCGTATTTAAACAGTCCCATCCACATTAAGGAAAGCAGAATTTGCAGGCAAAACAGGGCTATTAAGAAAACAAATCCTGTCGTATAAGAGACGGATCCATATAAACCAAGTCCATATGAATAAAAAATGGCCGTACTTACCATCGATTGGAACAAGTAATTGCTCATCGACATCCTTCCGATATACGAAAGCGGGTGTAAGAGGCGGAAAGCCCCTGCCTGTTCCGCCAAAAGCGCAATTGCCGTGATATAAAAAATCGTAAGTAATGGTCCTCCCAAATAATCTTGCACGAATATCGTACCAAAATGGTAAACCGTCACATATGGCAGAATCTTAATTGACATGCCCAATAGCAAGCTTACAATCGAAATCATTTTCAATTGTCGTTTATATTGGGTTGGATTTTGGAGAATTCCTTGTTTTGCAACGCCTGCACCAATTAAAAAAAACGGAAAAATCGATAAAAAAAGGATAATGGCATTATAAGGGTTGTTCACCATATACCAATCCAGTGCCCTTTGACTCATTATGTCCGTAAATGTACCAGATTGATAAACTTCCAAAGACTGTTTCATCATCGCCGAATCAGTCGTTATTGCCATCCCTTCCCTATCAAAAATGCCCAATATAAGAAATAGTGCACCCAATATCGCAAAAGGCAGGACATAACAAACCGAGCCTAGCAGAATTAAATTCCTGCCCTTCATTTTATAAAAAAATAAAAAGGCAAACCCAAATACAGCATAATTAATGAGGATGTCCCCATGCCAAATGAAAAAGGCATGAATGCACCCAAGTATCAGCAGGAAACTTAGCCTTTTCATATATAGTAAAGGAAATGAAATGCCCTTTTCTTCAGTCCTTACAGCTAGTATGATTGCCCCGAAACCGAACAGAAAGGCGAATAACGGATAAAAGCTGGCCTGTGCGACAATATCACTGAATCTGTACAAAATCCTGTCCCATCCCCCTGACCACCGCTCTTCACCATCTATGTACAAGAGCGGAGAGTGGAAAGAAGGCATATTCACTAAAAAAATACCTAAAATGGCTAATCCACGTAAAACATCGATGCTTACGATCCGTTTATTTTCCTGCAATGGCACCATTGTGCCCTTCATAGGGTACACCCCCTTTCATCCATAGGGATTTAACATCTTTTCTATAACTCCATTGCACTATCTTTAACTTTCGTGACCGCTTTTTGCTTTTTTATCAGTATGACAAACAAGCTGCCCAATAAGCAAAAGATTCCTGCAAGGAAGAATGCCCATGTATAGGAATTGAATATTTTGAAGATAAGCCCTCCACCGTACGCCGCCACTGCTGCCCCCACCTGATGGGCCGCGAATATCCAACCGTATACAATCCCGCTTTTCTCCATGCCAAAGACTTGCCTTGAAATGCTTATGGTCGGAGGAACGGTGGCGATCCAATCCAAGCCATAAAAAACGGAGAAGATGATCAATAGACCGATTGAGCCCTCATTTAGCGCAAAAGGAAGTAAAACGAGGGAAGCACCCCTTAGAGCATAATACCAAAACAACAGCCAACGGTTATCAAAACGATCTGATAACCACCCGGATACAGTCGTACCAATCAAATCAAAAATTCCCATGAAAGATAGCAGTGATGCTGCCGTAACAACAGGTAAACCAAAACTAATGCAGTAAGAAATGAAATGTGTGCCGATCAACCCGCTCGTTGAAAGTCCGCATATAAAAAAGCTCCCCGCCAATAACCAGAATTCCTTCACTCTCACTGCTTCAATCAATGACTGAAAAGCCATGGCGATGGGGTTCTTCTTTTGGACTATAACTGCCTCCTGACTTTCCTCTTCTAATCCATATGGAAGAGTGCCAACTTCCATCGGATTGTTTTTCATGAATAAAAGGATGATTGCCAGCATGATCAAGCTAAGGATCAATATTAATCCGATCGCCCATCTCCATGAATAATTCTCAATGATGATGGCTAAAACCGGAAGTAAAATGAGCTGGCCTGTGGCTGTACTTGCCGTCAGTATCCCGACCGCCAGCCCCCGCCTCTTCTCGAACCAACGATTTGCCACATATGGGCTCAAGACCGTTAAAAACACTCCAGAACCCAATCCAATGATGATTCCCCAAATTAAAATGAGCTGCCACTCATGCTCCATGAAAAAAGTGAGGAAAATCCCTGCCAATAAAGTGGACATGGCCAATACCATCATTTTCTTCAATCCAAGCACTTCAATTAGAGCGGCCATGAATGGACCCGATAATCCATAAAGAAAAAGACTTATGGCGAAGGCTAAAGAAATGACGGACCGGTCCCACCCGAACTCACTTTCAAATGGTACGATGAATACTCCCGATGATGACCTAACGATTCCCGCTACAATAATCGAGAAGAAGGTTATGATTAAAATAACCCAGCTATAATGAATACGTTTCAATGCTCTCCCCCACAATCCAAAACTCTTAAAATCAACATGATGAAAAAGAAAAATCGAAATAATTTGAAATATTTTATAATAGTAACACTTTATCGCTAAACAGGAAGCTTTTTATCGAAACAAATTCCAATTCCAGTGCTCCTAAAATGATCGTCCTAATCCAACAATGAAACCGAAATTTAAAGGGGAACAGAAAAAACGCTGATCATTTCTGAACAGCGTTAGCGAGCTTCAATTAACGAATCTGCCAATTTTCCCCTTAGATTCCCAGTAATCATTACGGAGATGGATTTTTTGTATTTTCCCTGATGCCGTTTTTGGGAGTTCATCGACGAACGACACACTGGTAACTGATTTGAAATGAGCTAGTTTTTCTCGTGTAAAGGCCCTTATATCATCCTCCGTTAATTTCACGCCCGTTTTTGGCACAATGAAAGCATGCGGCGTCTCTCCCCACTTTTCATGCGGAACGGCAATGACTGCCGCCTCAAGAATGTCAGGATGTTCGTAGAGTATTCCTTCCACTTCTATGGAAGAGATATTTTCTCCGCCACTAATGATGATATCCTTTTTGCGGTCAACGATATCAACATTGCCATTTTCATCGATTGTGGCCATATCCCCTGTATGCAGCCATCCATTTATCAGTGTCTGTCTTGTCGCTTCTTCATTTTTCCAATAACCTAACATCACTCCATGACTGCGGACGATGAGCTCCCCGATATCCACGCCATCATGGGCCACTTCCTCACCATTGTCATGAATGACCTTTACCTCACTGCCTATGATGGGATAACCGGCTTTCGCCTTCATTCTGTATTTTTCTTTTTCCGAAAGATCATCGAATTCAGAACGAATCAGCGATATCAGACTAACCGGTGTTGATTCAGTCATTCCGTAAATTTGAATGAATTCCCAGCCTAACTCTTTTTCCACCCTTGTAACGAATGCAGGTGGCGGTGCGGAACCCGCAACGACGATTCGGATATCCTGCTCGAGATTCGGAACATTCCGTTCATAATATTGAAACAGGGAATTCAGAACAGTTGGTGCCATATGCATTATGGAAACCTTATGTTTTTGCAATGCCTCAAATATCATTTCGGGGCTGGTTTTCCTCAAACAAACTTGAGTGGCACCATTTGCCGTATAATAAAATGGGGCACCCCACCCATTCACATGGAACATCGGAAGTACATGCAAATATGTATCGCGGTCATTGACCCTGAAGTGATGCATCGCACCCAGGGCATGTAAATAGTTATTGCGATGAGTCAGCATCACCCCTTTGGGATTTCCTGTGGTCCCGCTAGTATAAAGGAGGCTCGAAACATCATTTTCATCCACGGACTCCCGGTTGAAGCACTTGTTATCATAACGTTCCAGCCAATAGTTGTAATCGGTTTCATTTATCTCTTCATTTTTATAATGAACGATTATGTGCTCCACCGATTCAAGTTCATCCTTGACAGGGGAAATTAGATGATACAATTCTTGATCTACGAAAAGGACCTTTGAATCGCTATGGTTCAAAATGAATACATAATCGGCAGGCTTCAAACGGATATTCAATGGAACGATTACTGCCCCAAGCTGAAAGACCCCATAAAAGCCTTCAAGCATTTCAATTGAGTTAGGTGCCAAATATGCCACCTTATCACCCTTTTTGACTCCAAGGTCCCTTAAACCATTCGAAAGCTGGTTTACACGGCCGTTCAGCTCTAAGTATGTTAAAACCTTGTCATCTTCAATGATGGCTTTCTTATCGCCATATAGTAAGGCTGCTCGATCCAAGAAATGCGATAAAACTAATGGTACATTCATTTCCTCACCCCTAATTTTATTTGAATATTCTGAATTAGTGTTATATTACCATATCTGTTATCGGGATTTCAATAACATTCACCATTGTTATATAACAATATATTTGTAGGCAGATGAATCACATCAATCATGAGTCAACATACAATACATTGAAACTCCCTTCAGTGATAGGCTCATGGCCTGAGATTCAAGGGAAAAACCAGAATAAAAAAAGGGTGATTTTCTTGCCGGCCATCGTAGGAATCGTTCAAGTCATCAATGCCAGTAACAGTGGAATTGTCCATATTGGTGACGTCTTTAAAATTAGTCCATATTCCGTTGCGAAAACTTTTTCGGGTGCTGGCTCGTTTAATACAGGTGAATCCATATCACTATATAATGCCTATAGCACCACAAATACAAATGATACAGATGGTATTGATCAGCCACTGGTCTTAAATCTCTAATGTTTTTAAGAAAGGAGTCAGCATGATCTTCAATATTCACCAGACCATACAAATCAATATGATAAAAATTCAAAGCATCGCCAATTCATCCGTTTTTCAAATAGGAAGTGCCGGGGTGATTAAACCATATTCCACATTAGCCAATACCGGTGGATTCACTGAGCCTGCTCCCGGAGTTGCAGCTGATGTAACCCCAGTAACCAGTTTCGTCCCATTTAATCGTCCTAATTCATAGGCATTCACCTACCTTCAACTTTTTCATATACTGTCTTATATAAAATTAACTTTTTTTGAAGGTGAGGTGTTGAATCGTGAATCAGGATCTATATTCGTACTCCATACAAATGCAGTGTTTTCTTGAAGCCCAGGATAAACGGATCATGAAACTTGAACACGAACTCAAACGCCTGACAGATGAACTTGCCGAGCTGAAAAATAAACCGCCAATCCATGTAGATAAAATTGAATATAAATTCGATCAGTTAAAAGTCGAATCTTTAGATGGAACGTTGAATATCGGTTTAAATCCCAATGATCTAAACAACATTGATGAATTTGCCGTCAACAACCAACCCGTTCCACCTGCACCGAACCTATTTCCAGGCAGAGAAATCGTTGTCCAAGAAATTCACAACGATATACTTTCAGACTTGGAAAATATGATCCACGATGTGGAAACCCAGGTAAAAGTATCATTGGAACCCTCTTATCATGACTTCATTAAGCAGGACGTCGAACGCCAGCTTCATCAACGAATCAATATGTATTTCGATAATCTTAATTATGCGGAACGTGCCCCGGAGCAAAGGGATAATATCAAGGAAAAAATCAGGGAAAAGGTAAAATCCGATATTCAAAACGCATTATTTCAATTCATTACCCATTCACAAGCCGAGACAGGAGGAAATCCAAATGGAGTTTAATGTAATCAATCACCAGCTTTGCGTAGGTGAAATTAAAGTTATCGGTGTAGCAAGCTCTGCTTTATTTCTAATAGGGGATGTGCAAACGGTCCAACTATCTTCCGCATTCGATACACCTCCGGAATCCCTTATCATCGGACCAGTCGTCCCATTTGCTCCAAAAGGATAAAAGAGATGTTTTCAAGAATGTCCAAAGTAAAGTCTATATCTACCCAGACAGTTCTTTTTAGCTCCACCTTGCAGATTGGAGACTGTTCTTATATTGACGGAAAATCATTTGCCTTGGCAGACCAGAAGAAAAGCGAAACTTTCGATTCAGTGGATGTTTACTTCGAAGACTATGACATTTTTAAAAAACCAATTTATATCCCTAGATTGAATGAACCAGTCATATCAAGTTTTTCAAATCCGAATCCCTTCATACGGGTCGGCAATATCAATATAATCGGGATATCAACCTCATCTGTTGTCGGTGTGGGGAATGTCGGTCATATACGTATGGAATCCAGAGTGAAACACATTCGGGAGATTTCTAATAAGACCGAAAAGACAACAATTGGGGATTCAACCACCACCGCTTAAATTTTAAAAGGAGGAATTCATATGCCAGCTATTGTCGGTCCAGTCCAAATATTCAATATCGCGGAAGGAAACCTGCTATTCGGGGATGCAGCCGTTATTTCGCCAAAATCTTCGAGCAAAACTGTCACCGGATCTGGTTCTTCTAACACAGCTGCCATCGTTTTTACGGCCAATGGCCTGAATGGTAGTAATGTCCTTGATGTCAATGGGGTCGACCAGCCCATTGCAGGGAATAATTAGTCTAAGAAAAAGCCTCCCCTTTCCAGGGAGGCTTTTAAATTCGGCCTATTTTTCTAACATGTTAAATACTTGCTCGACATCTTTGTCTCCCCTGCCTGATAAATTGACGATCAGTATATCATCTCTTGTTAACTCTTTTGCGAGCTTCATGGCGTGGGCTAGAGCATGTGAACTTTCGAGAGCTGGAATGATTCCCTCTGCTTTGGATACTACCTGAAAAGCCTCAAGAGCTTCTTCCCCTTTAACCGTTACATACTCCGCCCGTCCGCTTTCTTTCAAAAAACTGTGCTCGGGTCCTACGCTTGGGTAATCCAATCCGGCTGCTATGGAAAATGTCGGTTTTGGTTCCCCTTGTTCGTCCACTAACGTCAAACTTTTGAATCCGTGCAATACTGCCGGGACACCTTGCGAAATACTTGGTGCTTCACTTGGCTCTACACCAATTAAACGGACATTTTCTTCATCGATATAATGAGCAAAAGCACCAATTGCATTACTTCCCCCTCCTGCACAAGCAATGATGGCAGTTGGCAGCTTTCCTTCCTTTTCAAGGATCTGGCGCTTTGATTCTTCACTTATGATTGATTGAAAATGCTTAACGATCGTTGGATATGGATGCGGGCCCACTGCTGAACCAAGCAAGTAAAAAGTATTCTCATAGTTTTGCACCAAATCATTCAATGCCTCATCAACGGCATCCTTCAATCGTCCCTGTCCCTTTTCGACCGCTACGACCTTTGCCCCCAACAATTCCATCCGAAAAACATTCAATGCCTGCCTCTCCGTATCCAGCTTACCCATATAGATCACACACTCCATGCCAAACATCGCACATGCAGTAGCTGTAGCCACACCATGCTGCCCAGCGCCCGTTTCTGCAATGATTCGTTTAGCACCCATCCGTTTAGCGAGCAGGATTTGTCCAATCGCATTATTAATTTTGTGAGCACCTGTATGATTCAGATCCTCACGCTTCAAATATATTTTTGCCCCGCCAACCTTTTTCGTTAAATTCTTTGCAAGTGTTAACGGGTTTTCACGTCCGACATATTCTTTCAGATAATATTGAAACTCTTCAATGAATTCCGGGTCATCCTTATATTTCAGGAATTCCGTTTCCAAAGTATCCATAACTTCCTGAAGCTCACCCGGTACGAAGCTTCCACCGAACTCACCAAAGTATCCCTTGCTCTTGATCTCACTCGTCATACTCATCTCTACTCCTTTAAAAAGGTATTTTCCCCACTAGTATATAGTAAGTATTTGTGACTTTTCAAACTATTCTGTTTATTAAACCAAAAAGAAGCGTCCCACATCAATGGGACACTCCTTCTCTCTATACTTCCAATATATGCG
Organism: Peribacillus sp. NPDC058002; assembly: GCF_042886655.1. Lineage (NCBI taxonomy): Bacteria > Bacillati > Bacillota > Bacilli > Caryophanales > Bacillaceae > Peribacillus > Peribacillus sp. NPDC058002. The sequence continues at coordinate 10,887 of NZ_JBHVQU010000069.1, forward strand.
AGCCATCAAAGAAAAACAAGTAACGGCCGGTTACCTTCTTATTCATTATCCCTTCAACAGCCCTCGTATAAAGCTGAAGCTGCATCCGGTATCTATCGGCAAGAATCTCTTTAGCCCCTTCATAGCCGCTAGCAAAACGGCCGGTAATGGTATCCGTTTTATAATCGAGGAGCACAAGACCTTGTTCATCCTCAAAGATACAATCAATCACACCTTGAATAAGGATCTCTTCATCTCCAGCTGCCCAATCGCTGTAAGCTTCCTTTGCAGGCAACGACATCGTAAATGGCACTTCACGGCGAATGTTCCCGGCCCTCTGCATTCTTTGCCCGATTTCAGTGTCAAAGAAATCGACGATCGTCTCAGGGTCCACAGCTTCTTTCTGTTCCTCCGTCAACAACTCACGTTGAATCAAATCAACGATCAGTTCCTGAATCGAATGAATGGTAATCTCTTTAGATAGATCGATATGCTGCATGACTAAATGTGTAATCGTACCCCTTTCAGCAGGAGTCAGTGACTTTTCTTGCATGAAAGTCGGCCGCTTCGTGATAGGCCGTTTAAATTTACGCAACAACTCTGTGGAGCTTTGCTCGTCCTTGAGTTCATATTGCCTTTTTAGTTCTGAAACGGATTGCTTGGAACGATACACCGTCGCATCATGTCCGGGGTACTCCCATTCCAGCTGTTCCTTGATATCATCATAAAACTCGGAAGTGATACCGACCTTCTCCGATTTCTGGACATGATCAAGCATTTGCTCTTGAACCAGTGCCTCTTCCTCATCCAGAACAGCAAGCTCTTCACTTGGAATGACGGAAATGGACCAATTCGATGGATGCGACTCCATTTCCAAGCCTTGACCAGCACCACCAAGAGAATCCCGATGCCGGACAAGGGATGGACCAATCCAATCAAGATAACTTTTTGCACCTGCCCGGACATAGTCCTTCAATAGCCACTCTCCATGTGCCGCATTGCTTTCCCAGTTCTGCTGCGTTTTTTCAGCATCATTGATACTGGCAATCAAATATAGCTTTTCCTTAGCCCTTGTAAGCGCCACGTAGAGGACACGCATTTCCTCGGCAATTAATTCAAGCTGCTTTTTTTTCTTGAAAGCCATTTGAGGAAGGGATGGATAAGTGATCCTTAATTCTGAATTCACATACTTTGCCGCAAAGCCATAATCCTTATCCAGTAAATAGGACTTACGTAAATCCATCATATTGAATTGCTTGGAAAGGCCCGCGATGAACACGATCGGGAACTCAAGCCCCTTTGAGGAGTGAATCGTCATCAGCCGTACCACATCTTCCTGTTCCCCTAAAGCCCGAGCTGCGCCTAAATCATCTCCACGTTCTTGCATCCTTTCTATAAAACGCAAGAAACGGAACAGACCGCGGAAAGAACTTGCTTCATATTGCCTTGCCCTGTCATACAGCGCTCTTAAATTAGCCTGACGCTGTTTGCCACCCGGCATCCCACCTGCAAAATCATAAAACTGCGTTTCGCGGTATAGGAGCCAGATCAAATCCGATAATGCTTCCTGCCTGGCAAGCTTCCTCCACTTCACGAGTTTTTTATAAAAAGCAGAGGCTTTTTCATAAAGCCCCGGATGTTCTTCAGGGTCACTCTTCCTGTAAAAATCAGCTAGCGCTTCGTAATAGCTTCCTTTATGGAATAAACGCACCTGTGACAACTCTTCTTCATCCAGCCCAACGATAGGTGAACGGAGAACGGATGCCAATGGGATATCCTGTTGCGGGTTATCTATCACCTTCAATAAGGAAATCATGATGGCCACTTCGGTCGCTTCAAAATACCCTGTCGATAAATTGGCATATACCGGAATGCCCTGCTTTTTAAATTCCTCCATGATTTGCGGTGCCCATGGCATCGAACGAAGAAGAATGACCATGTCTCGATAAGTGGCAGATCGGTACTTTTGAGTTTTCGTATCATATATCCGATGCTTTTCGCTTATAGCCTTTTTGATGAGCTTGGCCATCTGCCTTGCTTCAAGTTGCGCTTTTTCAAGCTCCTCGGCTTCAAACCCGCCATCCGATCCTTCCGTTTCCGAATGAGCTTCCGGATCGGCTGTTCCATCGATTAAATGAAGTTCAATCGGATTTGGATCGTCTTCGGGATATGGAGCACCTTTTTTCAATTGGGCATCTTCATCATAATCAATCTCACCGACTGTGATGCCCATCAATTGTTGAAACAGAAAATTGGTCCCATCGAGAACTTCCTTACGGCTCCGGAAATTGCGGTTTAAATCAATTTTCAGTCCGGAATCGACACCATCATGGGTAAAACGTGTGTATTTTCCAAGGAAGAGATTCGGTTCCGCAAGCCTGAACCGGTAAATGGACTGCTTGACATCGCCTACCATGAAAAGATTCCCATTATATTCGCCATCAGCCGTCACCAGCTTTAAGATGGATTCCTGGACAAGGTTCGTATCCTGATACTCATCTACGAGTACCTCTTTGAACTGGTTCCTGTATTCTACGGCTGCGGCTGAAGGTTTTCGTTCACCATCCACAGTTTCCCCTGTCAAAATTTGAAGACAATAATGTTCCAAATCGGCGAAATCCACCAAGTTCTTTTCTGCTTTTGCAGCAAAAAATCGCTCGTCAAACTGTTTAACAAGCATTACAAGTGTATCGACATAGCCCTTGAGTTCCCTTATATCCCGCAGATAGCTTTCGGGTTTACGGGAAAATAACTCTTCCTGTAACGATTTGATGATCTTCTTCGCCTTATCACGATACTTGGTAGCCTCATCCGTAACTTCTTTGATGAAATCTCCACCAGTAAGGCGTTTTGCCGTACCAAATTTCACATTTTGGATTTCTTCATAAAGAGCGTTCCAGGATTGGTCCTTCACTTCCGAAAGTTTAGCAACCAGGGCAAGATCAGCTATATAGTTCTCAGCCCTTGGTGCCGGACCTCCAGGGATTTTTGTCAACTCAAGCGAGCGTTCCACTAAGTCCCTGGCAGTGTCCAATTGCAAGCCAATATCGAACTTCAATGAATCGATAAACGAAAGATCGTCAATCCCATCATCATCTGCCAACTCATACATGCTAGCAGCACCCTCGAGCCAGCGAGCCGGATCTGGATTCGATTGCGAAAAATCATGCAGCGACCGAACGATATTCTGAAGCGCATCATCGTTTCGATCGCTTGTGAAGGCATCAACCAAATTAAAGAACTCTTCATTATCACTTTGGCCATATTGCTCCTCGAAAAGCTCTTCCATCACTTCATCACGGAGCAGCTGTATCTCAGTAGAATCTGCAATCCGGAAGCCTGGGTCGATATCCGTCAGATAATAATACTTCCTGATCACCTCTAAACAAAAGGAATGAAGTGTGGAAATCGAAGCACGATTAATCAAGCTCAACTGCTTACGCAAATGCTGTGAATGCGGATTATCATTGATCGCTTTTTCCAATGCCTCACTTATCCGATGGCGCATTTCGGCAGCCGAGGCATTGGTGAATGTAACGACGAGCAGTTCATCAACATCGATTGGATCTTCTTCGGAAATGACTTTTTGAATAATCCGATTGACCAGCACCGCTGTTTTCCCCGAACCTGCAGCGGCCGCAACCAGAATGTCCTGATCTTTAGCCCATATCGCCTTCCATTGATCTTCCGTCCAAGTCACATCTCCTGGCAGAGCAGGAATTTTCGTTTTACTCATCGTTCTCTCCCTCCCCCCTTAATAGCTCAAGAACGTCATTTTGTTTCTTCTGTGCCAAATTCCTGAATTGGTTTTCCTCCAGTGACTGGTCGAATTGGCAAACAGATTTAAAGGAACAGAAGGTACACGGTGTTTTTTCCTTTAATTTATATGGCGTTATATCCACATCACCATCGACCATTCGATCACCAGCTTCCTGATAAATACGGCGCACATGATGATTCAGAAGCGAAAACTCTTCCCTGCTGGCAACTTTGGAAGCCGCAAGGAGGGATCCGTCCTTTTTAAATCCAGCTGGAATGATATCCGACTTACCCGAATTTTCAATATCAAGCGTGGTATCCATCATCTGAATGACATTTGAATGATCTAGTACAAGTCCATTCATTTTAAAACTTTTATAAATTTCTTCTTCAATTTTATCCAAACTGAGCATTCCCTTTGATTTGACAACGGGATTATGCACATGAAAATACAAAACGCCGGCTGGAATCGCTTCTTTTCCTATTAGCGACTTGGAATGGGTGACGACGATATCTAGGTATGTCAACATTTGCAGTGCGAGTCCATAATACACTTCACTCATGTTCAGTTCCTTTTCACTCGACTTATAATCGAGCACACGCAAATAGACACCCTCATCTTCTTCCGCTTTATCCACGCGGTCGATCCGCCCGATCAATTCCATCTTCGTACCGTTTTTCAACGTGAAAGAAAGTGGGGGAAGCTCACCATTTTTTCCGAATCCAAGTTCTAATCCGACTGGGGCAAAACCGCTCACCTTTGCATGTTCACTTAATACGATAGAGGCACGTCCAATCACATGTTCCAGTTTCCTGCGTAGATAGTGATGGCGGTTCGTACTTAACAAAATCTGATTTTGGAGTTTAGGAGCAAGTCTCTCCACAGCAATTCTGGCAAGTTCCAAGCATTGTTCCGGGGTCAATGCAGACCAAGGAATATCATGTTCCTTTAAATAATCGGAAATCATTTTCAACGCGCCATGGAACATCTCGCCTATATCCGGAGCATCCAAACGGAAAATTTGCCGTTCCCTCAATTTCAAGCCATGAGCGGCATAATGGGAAAACGGGCAGCTATTGAACATTTCCATCCGGGATACACTTGTAAGAATGCTCTCACCGTATAATTGCTTACTTGTTTCTCCAGATAATTTCTTTGTTCTATTTTGATAAAAAAGGCTCGATAAAACCTTAGTTGCTGAGGGACCGGCCGTTTCATCATCCATAATGGCATTATATACATCCCACCACAGTGAATGGATTGGATAGTTCCTTTTTTTCAGCTGCAATTGGGCAGCCAGGTACGATAGGGCCACATCATGATTTGCAGCATATTTCACCTGTTCCTCAGCAGGAAGATCGGACGGATCGTTCATATAATACACATCGGACACGTTGGGCAATACGTCCCTTACCCGTTTCAAATAGGATGAGGGTAAAAGTGCCTTCCCTTCCTCATCAGCAAGCGGATATGATAAACAAAGGGTCTCGGCAGGCGTAGTAAATGCTTTGTACGCTGTAAACTCCTCATCAAGCAGGCGCACTTTTGAACTTGGGGCAACATCAAGTCCACCAGCCAGCAGCACCTCACGATCACTATCTGAAAATATCCCATCAGATACAGCTTTTCCTGGCAGAACCCCTTCGTTCAGGCCGATAACAAAAGCTGTCTTCACATCATCCAGGCGGGATAAATCTAGATTGGCAACCAATACTTGGTCAATTGCCGGAGGTACCAAAGAAAATTCAAGAGACTCCAGACCAGCTTCAATGATAACTGCAAACTGTTTCAGGGAAAGCTCTTCCCCGCTCAGCAGTTCAACGAATTGGTCCAATAGGTCGACAACTGCATTCCATGTTTGCTCATGCTCTCTTGCCAATACCAGATCACCTGCTTCTTCTGCCTCTTGTTTCAGCTTTTCCAATTTTTCCGGTACATGCAATTCTTCCAGGTATAGATAAAGGGCTTCACACAATTCCCTGCCATTAACTGCCTTTTTAACACGTTTTGAGAGCTTCAAGATAGGCTCGGTAAATAATTGCTTCAGCTCATTCAACTCTTGCTCAAGCTGCATTTCCTTATCCGTTTGATTTCGGTCCTCTAGTTCCAGTCCGCGGAAGCGCCGGTAGGTCCAACGATCTTTGGACGTCCACCTGCTTCCTTTAATGCCACGGGCCAGCACATAGTTTTCCAGCTTATCTACCTGTTCGCGCATTCTATCATGGTTATTTTGCAGCGGAAATAGAAGCTCCGTCTTGATCGCACGAAATACCGGCTCATAACGCCAATAGCCATTGATGATCTCCAAAGTGGAACGAATCAGTTCGATTAGAGGATGATTCAGCATCGTCCGTTTGGAATCGACGAACAAGGGAATTTGATAATCCCGAAAAACAGTTTGTAAAATATCTGCGTACGCTTCTCCATTCCGGACTAAAATCGCAATATCACTGAAACGGTGCTGTTTCTGTCTGACCAGCGACAAGATGTCCCTGGCAACTCCTTCAATCTCGGCTCTGCGGTTAACTGCCTGGGCGATCGTTACATCAGGCGACTGCTCAAACGCTTTGGCAGGTCTAATGGCAAAATAAGTTTCCAGATGATTCAGTCCCGGGCTCTTTCCAAATCTTTCCGTCCCTTTTAAGATCCGATCTTCTGAAATCGGTATGCCATTCCTCAATCCAGCCTGATAAAGGTGATGATATAGATTTCCCGTTTGCCTGAACAACTGCAAATCATCCGGAGCATATTGTCTATAGGGCTGATCTAACGTCAGCGAGATCGTTACACTCCTGCACAGCTTGATCATTTCTTCCACAATCAATAATTCCTGTGGAGTCAAACTATAAAAACCATCGATATATATATCCGCTTCCTTTATATAGGAAGAATCAGCCATTTTCTCGATCAGTAAAGTGAAGTAGTCCTCGGAATCCAAATATTTGTTAACCATTTCATCCTCAAAAGCCTGATAGACCAATTCAAGATCATGCAGTTTATCCTGAATGCCGCTGCCGGCCTGTGAGGTTTCGGCCAAATAGTTTTGAATGTCATCAGGTTGGATGCAATACTGCTTGAACTCAGCCAGCATTAGCTCCATCTGCGCAATGAACCCCTGCTTATCAGCAGAACGACGAAACATCTTTAATTCTTCCTTTTTATCATCCATGATCTTCCGTATCAACATATTAACGCCAACGCTGTCCAAATGCAGCCGGCTCATCCCCCCGGTCTCCTGAAGAACGCGCCAAGCAAGCCTGCTAAAACTAAAAACCTGTGTCCGGATCATTCCGGCAAGGCCTGGTGTTTTAATTAATTTATATTCAGATAGAAACGTCATCTGATCAGGAACGAGGTAGATAATTGGATTTCCTTCGGGATCTTCTGCCAATTTGGAGCGAATTTCGCCCAATATATTCGAAGTTTTCCCTGCACCCGATCTTCCCAGTAAAAAACGGAGTGACATCTCTTTTTCCCCCTTACAACATAATATCTAGATCCATCATACCAGAAATACTTTAGTAACCATGACTAGGTTTCTGTTTCCAATTAGAATTACTTTCTATTATTTTAACGTTTCCCCTAAAAAAACACCAATCGTACGTTCGTGTTTTTCCCCAAAAGAAAAAGCCCACATAATTTTTGGGCTTCTACGATCATTCACCTGTAAATCTATAATTGAATTCTTTGACCGGCCAATATCGAACATCCACTTTACCGACAACATTTTCAACCGGTATATAACCAAAGTGACGGCTGTCAGCACTTTCAAGACGATTATCACCCATGACAAAAAGCTTGCCCTCGGGAACTTCGGTCACATCCGTCAATTCTTTTAATGTAAAATCACCCGTAAAATCCTGTCCCGGGAAACCTTCCTTGAATTTCTGAAGATAAGGCTCATCGACTTTCTCACCATTTACGTAAAGCCAATCATCTTTATAACGAATTTGGTCACCTGCAACCCCTATAACTCGCTTAACATAATCTTCTTGTGAGTTCGCATGAAAAACAATAATGTCAAAACGGTTGATATCATGAATATGGTAATTGATTTTATTCACGACAAGTTTATTTCCATCTTCTAGGGTCGGCTGCATCGACTTCCCTTCAACATCATAGCTTGAAAAGAGAAATGTACGGATCAAGATGTAAATAACAAAAGCTATCATCGCTGGTTTTATCCAATCGGATAAAGAATTCTTGTTTGTTTTTTCCATCTAGTTCAACCCCTACTGCATTTATATACTAATTTATTGTCCCTCTTCCCTCTTCATGCTTTTATTTAACCGGACTTCAAGTCTTTTCCCCACATACCATAGGATAAAGATGACGATCCCGATAATGATCGTACGCACAGGTTTATGAATTAAGGATACTAGATCGTAACCTACGAAGCTGATCGTAAAGATCATCACCGCTTTCCCTCCCACTACTGCAAGTCCATATTGCAAGGGACTGACTTTTGAAAGTCCTGCCACGATATTAACGATGGCCGAAGGTGTAAAAGGGAAGCAGAGCAATATGAACAAAGGTCCGAATCCATGGCTTTCCACCCAAACCATCAACCTCTGCACCTGTTTATGCTTTTGCAAAACTCGGAAAAATCTCATTTGACCATATCTTCTAATAATCCAAAAGATCAAATAAGAGCCCGCTACCGCCCCAATCCAAGAAAATAAAAAGCCCCACCAGAGCCCAAAAGCCGTTGCGTTAGCTAGCACGAACACCACTAAAGGCAAAAAGGGCAAAAAAGCTTCCAACATCGGCAGTAAGATCCCAGGAATTGGACCGAATGAGCGATATTGCTGAATAAGTGCAGATATATGATCAAGTGTAAACCACTCGCGTATAGTATCCAAATCCATAATTATCTCCCTCGACATGCTGCTATCAAAGCAGCATAAACTTATTAAAAACTGTTTATTTTAGATATATCACTTTCCCCTGAAATTGCAAGAATTATTACCCATATACCTTCATACTTTCCCTAACTCCGGAAAACATAATCTTGTTAACGAATATTTCTGGATTTATCAGCTTGCATATACACTGAAAATACATTAGGATAAAAAACAGAACAAATGTTCTTTTTCCTGCATGGTATACATACTAATATTAAAAGCCGTGCTATTAGAAAGGAGCGGTCATGATGACCCGCATTCCAGAAGATGACCGTAATATGATTGAAAAAGCCATCTACCTCCCTATGGTTATAACAGTCTTAAACCGGGATCTCAAGGTCATCGAAATTAGTCCATTTAAATTAAAAAGGCCCTATTCGGAGCTAGTCGAACATATTTTAAAAGTGGTTCAAGACGAACTTGCCGAGGTAAGGCGATATTTGCGCAAGGAGAATATTAAGGTTAGTGAAATCAAACGCGATGAATCCTTCACGATGTATTGTTTTTTATATAAAGGATACGAGGAACATCATAATTATTTCAATCCTCGCCTGCGCAACAAAACCGAAGAGTTGTTATGTTCTTACTTTTTCGAAAAAAAACACCGTTCAAGGAATTAGCGGGTTACAGGCATCGCCACTATATGTTTGTATGTTTGTGAAATATGGGTGTTTGGAGCATTTCGGGAAGGATACAGATGCCCTTCGTTGTAAGTAACATTCACCTGTATGAATATTCCATAATCAAAATATAATTGGCTAGTACAAACATTAGCGCCATGAAATATCATTTTTCTATCAAGGCATAACCTATGTAATCAAAGTGCATATATCCTTAACCTTTTAGTTTTGAGAACCTTTAAATCAAAGTTATCTACATGTTCCTTGGCAAAGGTAGGAGTGGTGTTTCCACCCTCATCAAACCAAGGGCACTCCCCATATTGATGAGAAAGTTAGGAAAACAGTTATATTGAAAGAGGTGCTTGGAAAAAAAAATCAATGCTAAAGTAACCAATGTCATTACCTGCCGTGTATCACATCACTCACGATTTGCACTGAACGATTTCTAAGGACACATTCCTTAACGAATAATAGGCCGGTCGGGCTCGTCTGTTCATAATTAGTCATTTTAATCACCTATACGCCTATTATAACCATTCGCCAACACTATCATTTTAGAGTCCGTATAACGTTTTTTTTGCAAAAGATTGTTAATTGCATATCCATACCTATATCTACTAGTAACGATTTCTTGATATAAAACGTATAAATCAAAAAAGAACTTTCAGAAAAAAATAAGAACCTTTCGCGAATAGTTTGTGAAACATTGAACAAAATTGTTGTTGCATTGTGGGTGTCTATATATTTTGTATTAAGAAATAATCATCAACAAACTTATACCCCCATTGTTTAATCGTAAAAAAATTTCCCCAATCCCTTATTTCTCATAAAAACCATGCAATGTTTTATTTGCATGGTTTAATTTGTAGCCAAAAGGATTTGTATCTAAATTTTAAAACAAAGTTGATTGGAACGAAAGCTGCGATACTCCTGCTTAGAAAAGCGTGTCCAAGGGAGACCCCTCAGGCGCAAAGAGCGCCGAGGAGGCTCCCGGGGCCGCTCGCTGAAAGCGAGTTCCTGGAGTGGAAATCAACATTTAAATTGTACAAACCAAAAAAGCAGTAGACAAACTCATCAACATTCTCTGTAATAAAATATTTTGTTGGTAATCCTAACTTTCTATATTACTTTCAACATTCTTCTTATAAAATTCTGGGAGTAATAGATTTTCCATTGATTTTCACCTGTAAATTAATAGCTTTATCACTTAGACATAAATACCTAGTTCCATTTCACCTAACCATGATTCAGACGCCCATCTCCCTTTTTTTATCACCAAGAAAATCATGCCCAAATCCCCATTTTTTCGGTTAAACATGGTAAATTATTATTTGGAGGGGAAAAAATGAAGAAAATTAATATTCTACTGGTCGCTGTTCTTGTTTTGTCTTTATTCACTGGACTTAAAACAACCGAGGCAGCCTCAAATGTGAAGGTACATTTCATCAACGTAGGACAAGGGGATTCAATCCTTATCCAAACAGGTAACGAAAACGTCTTAATCGATGGCGGCGGTAAAGGAAAGGGCGACGAAGTTGTAGCCTACCTAAAAAAACAAAAGGTAAAAACACTTAATGCATTAGTATCCACTCACCCAGATGCGGATCATGTGGGCGGTCTGGCTTATGTGATTAAATCGCTTAATGTTAAATCTGTGTATGCCCCTAAAGTTTCTCATACTACACAAGCATACAAAGACTTTTTAACGGCTGTTAAGCAGAAGAAGCTTACAATAAAAAAGGCGCAGACTGGCGTGGAAATCAACACTAAAGCTAAGGATAATTCCCTTAAATTCATTGCACCAGTTAAAGAATATGCTAAGTCTGACTTAAAT